>CAZWME010000810.1:0-2834 GCA_964634515.1 uncultured Pirellulales bacterium
CACATCAGCCATGAAGGAGCCGACCTGGAAGACCCGGCCAATGAGCCAAAGGATAATCTTTTTGCAATCTCCAAGCCGATTTCCAAAACCCCTGATCAGCCGGACTATGTAACTATAGGTTTTTTTGAAGGAATCCCGGTAAAGCTAAACGGCAAGCTAACAAGTGGTGTGAGGTTGATTGAAAAATTGAATAAACTCGGCGGAAAACACGGCGTCGGGCAGGCTGACCTTGTCGAGAATCGGCTGGTGGGTATAAAGTCACGCGGCGTGTATGAGACTCCGGGCGGAACAATTCTCATGGCGGCCCACGATGCCCTGGAAAGCGTGGCACTTGACAGGGAGACTTTACATTATAAACAGCAGGTCGCGCTGAAATATGCTGAGCTGGTATATTACGGTCTGTGGTTTTGTCAACTGCGTGAGGCGATTGATGCGTTTGTAGATGTTACACAACGGAATGTTACCGGGGAAGTTAAGATGAAACTGTTCAAAGGGCAATGCACACCGGCCAGCATAAAAAGCCCCTACAGTTTGTATAATACCGACCTGGCAAGCTTTAAAATGGGCGCCGAATATGACCCAACCGACGCGACCGGCTTTATACGTCTGTTCGGCTTACCGGCGAAAGTGGCCGCTATTGTCAATACTAAGAAGCATAAGAGCACAAAAAGTTAGTGCATTATGTACTGCTTTTGCAAAGGAGGCATTGTGGCAGTACCAGACTGGATGTGGTTTGTCTTTATTTTTATGTTCGGCTGTTGTATAGGCAGCTTTCTGAATGTTGTTATCTATCGCTTACCTCGTGATAAGTCTTTGGTAACTCCGCCTTCAGCGTGCCCGTCCTGCGGCAGACAAATTCGTTTTAACGACAATATACCGCTGGTTTCGTGGCTGCTTCTGGGAGGGAAGTGCCGGTATTGCAAAGTGTCGATTTCACCACGTTATTTTGTCATTGAACTGCTGACAGGTCTGGTTTTTCTCGGCCTTTTCATTTTGTATTTTCAGTTTAATTTGCGAGACGGTATCAGGTTAGACGCCGGAGGCGGCTGGTTTATTTATCTAATTCATATAACTATGCTGGGAGCTTTCATTGCCGCATCTGCTATTGATTTAGAGCTTTGGATTATTCCGTTATCTATTTGCTGGTTAGTCACCGCAGCCGGATTTATTGGCTCGGTGGTCTGCGTTTATATCATTGATCCGGCCTCGATTCGCGCGCATTCGCTTTTGCCGAGCGCTTCGGCTGATACGGGTGCACTGGCAGTGGGCGCAACGGCTGGGCTGCTTATATCCCTCGTGCTGTTGTTTAGCGGTGTTCTAAAGAGAAGTTATGACTCAGAGGATTCTGAAGATTCTCAAAATACTATGAATGAAAATCTTAAAGAGCCTGATGATTCGACCGAGGAATCAAAAGAACCTGCAGAAGAGCAGTTCAATCATCGTCTGGAGGCATGCAGGGAAATCATCTTTTTGCTTCCGATAATCATCTCTTCGGCGGCATGTCTTTGGATAGTCAGAGAATTCGCAGCAGGCACATGGTGGGAGGGTTTTTCACAACATCCTGCTATTGCAGGACTTCTGGGCAGTGTGTGGGGTTATTTTGTGGGTTGTGGAATCGTCTGGAGTATCAGGATTTTTGGCACACTGGCCTTCGGAAAAGAAGCAATGGGGCTGGGTGACGTGCATCTGATGGGGGCGGCGGGGGCGGTAATAGGACCCGTTAACGTTTTGGTGGCGTTTTTTGTGGCCCCGTTCTTTGGCCTGACCTGGGCGGTTTTTCAGATGTTTTTTAAAAAAATTCGGCAAATTCCTTACGGTCCGTTCTTGTCTTTAGGTATATTTGTTGTTATTATTCTACATGATTGGATTCGCGATTACATGAGTTTTGTGTTTTATCATTGAATCTGGAAATGTAAACTCAACATTATAAGGAGATATAAAATGCGGATTACCAGCAAAAAAACAATCGCTCTGCTGACTTGTCTTGTAGCACTTGCCCTTTTACCAGGCTGTGTTAACTGGGAGAAACGATATAAAGCCCTGAGCGTCGAGCATGAGAACTTGAAAGGTCTGCTCGAACGCGAAAGAGGAGAAAAAGGCCAGCTTGCCGACCGCATTTCACAAGACCAGATGACCATCGAAGAACTACAAAGACAAATTGAAGAACGCAGCAAAACACCCGGTGACGTGACAGGCTTTGGAGATGGCTATGACGTTTCGCTGGATCCTTCCAAAGGAACGATTACGGTAACACTGCCGAATGCAATATTGTTCGATTCGGGAAAGGCCACATTAAAAAGAGCAACCAGTACAGAGCTTGACCATATTTATTCAGTATTGCGGAGCAAATACTCCAGCAAACAAGTAGATGTTGTCGGCCATACCGACACAGATCCAATCAAAAAATCAAAATGGAAGGACAACTGGGAACTTTCCGCTCAACGTGCTCTTTCCGTAGTCAGATACCTCGTCAAAAAGGGAATTTCTGAAGAAAAAATTCAGGCAACCGGCCGAGGACAAAGCCAGCCTATAGCTTCCAATTCAAGCTCCAGCGGTAAAGCAAGAAACCGGCGAGTCGAAATCGTGGTGCATATGAGGTAACGCTTTATATTGCGTATTGTGTGAAATTTGCTACACAATACAATTTTCAAAAAAAGCACGATTTTACGTCGGGTTTTTAAAGCCCATAATGTCAACATCTCTACTAAGGCACAAATGTTTTAGTGCTTACCGAACCATTTCTGTTGATACAAACGACAATAGTTCCATGCTTAGAGGTATAGAACGACTCGGCACTATCATCTTTCTTAATTATACGTGCTTGTCTTTCGTAT
>CAZWME010000811.1:0-2834 GCA_964634515.1 uncultured Pirellulales bacterium
AATTGGCAACGCCAGTGAACCGGGTAACAGGACGGATTCATTCCTCGTAAACGATGCTGAAGGCGGAACAGTTGCACCAAAGGGCAGGGGATGCTTCCTTGCTGATACCCTCGTATGGGTAGATGGCGCAACAGTAAAAATCTCGAAAGCGGTCGCAGGCCAGACAATTGGCAAATCCAACTGTCTTGCAGCAGCGAGCTTAGAGAAACTCGAAGAGCATCAGGGTTCCTTCGAATGCCGCGATATAACGCTCGAAAACGGCAACAAAATCAGCGTCGTGGAGGCACACTGCTTCAAGCTTGATTCAGGAAAATGGATTAACGCCCAGAACCTGGAAAGTGGTATGAAGCTGAAATCGCAAAACGGCACAGTTACAATCAAGAGTGTTGTAAAAAGAGCAATGCCTTTCGTCGGCAATGTTTATAACCTGAAGGTCAGCAACTCAGACCAGTATAATGTAGGCAAAGACGGAGTAGTCGTACGTGACTTCTAAGACGGCGTTTCAATACAGTCGTTAATAGAGCACAGACTATTCCTGCTTCGGTTGTATACCAGCGGCCTTATGCACAATGCATAAGGCCGCTTTTTTTATTGGCATGTGCCCTGGAGTGTATGCAGGGCAGTTCTTGCAAAAAACCTTTCCTTTCGCTATTATAGTTTGAATGGCAGCTAAATCACGAAAAGACAAGCAGAAACAAGGCCCTGTGGCAGTTAATAAAAAGGCCTACAGAAACTTCGAGCTCGTCGAGAAGTTCGAGGCCGGCCTCGGACTACTCGGCACCGAGGTCAAGTCACTGCGGACCGGCACAGCCGACCTGAACGGTTCATACGCGCGAATTGACAGCAGGGAATGCTGGCTCGTCGGCGCAACAATCGCCCAGTACCAGCAGGCGGGGCTCAACCAGCATGACCCGACGAGAAAAAGAAAGCTATTGCTGCATAAATCAGAAATACACAAAATAAGAACAAAGCTCGAACAGCGAGGTTTTACCTTTGTTCCGCTGCGAATCTACTTCAACGACAGGGGCTACGCAAAAATAGAACTGGCTTTGGCCAGAGGTAAAAGGCAATACGATAAAAGAAAAACAATTACCGAACGCGACCAGAAACGTGATGTCGATAGAAGCATGAAAAAATATCGAAGATAACAAGAGTATTCAGAGGGCTTAAGCTATGGCTAAAGAGGAAAGGAAAGAAGAGAAAAAAATCATAGTCGATGAGGACTGGAAAGCCGAGGCACAGAAAGAAAAGGAGATATTAACAGCACAGGAAAAAGCCGAGAAGGAAAAGAAGCAGGAAGAAAAGCAGGCCCGAGGCCCTTTACCGGAGGGTAATTTTGCCGCCTTGATCAGCATGCTTACCACTCAGTCACTGTTCGCAATGGGCCTGCTGCATGTGAAGGGCCAGGAAGAAAAGGAGCCGGACCTGGAGATGGCAAAATACCATATCGATATACTCGAAACCATCCAGGAAAAAACCAAAGGCAATTTAACTCCAGAGGAAGAAACGGTTCTGTCCAATACCCTCAACGAGCTTCGTATGGGCTATGTCAAGGTCGCGGGATAAATACATTGGCAAACATATTAGACAAAATAATCGCCGACAAAAGGCAGGAAGTGCGCTCTCGAAAAGAAAAGATAAGTCTTGATGAGTTCAAAGAGCAGGTTCGCACAATGCCGAAGTGCCGGAACTTCTACAAGGCCATCACCAAACCCAACAGGCGGGGCATAAACGTAATCGCAGAGGTCAAAAAGGCCTCACCATCTGCAGGGGTCATCCGCGAAGATTTCGAGCCTGTGGCGATTGCGCAAACTTACAAGAAATGCGGCGCCGACGCGATCAGCGTTCTTACCGACGAAAAGTATTTTCAGGGCCGTCTCGAATATATAAATCAGATACGCCGGGCAGTAGATTTACCCGTTTTGCGAAAGGATTTTATCATCGAGCCCTGGCAGGTTTACGAAGCCCGCGCCGCCGGCGCCGACGCGATACTGTTAATAGCAGAAGCACTAAAGCCCGGCGAACTGATGGACATGATGATATTAGCAGCCGAGCTGACTCTAACGGTTCTTCTCGAAGTCCACCGCGCCGATACGTTAATGGCCGTTCGAAGCATGATTGGTTTTCCTAAAAAAGGATACAGCGTTCTCGGAATCAACAACCGCAACCTGACAACAATGCAGGTCGATTTGAACACGACCAGCCGATTAGCTGAATTTATAGACGACAAAAATGAGCTTGTCGCTGAAAGCGGGATAAAGACACGGGCCGATGTAGAAAAACTAAAGTCCGTCGGTGTAAGAGCAGTTCTAATAGGCCAGACGCTGTGCCAACATCCTGACATTGAAGAGAAATTTGCGGAACTTTTCGGATAAAGAGCTTATAAGATTACACAACCTCGTCGACAGGAGAAGTTAGGAATTGCTTACTTTTTCTTCCGCGCTTTTTGTATTTTGGCCCATGTGTCACGCAAGCCTACCGTCCGATTAAATATCATTTTGCCATCGGAGCTATCCGGGTCAACACAAAAATAGCCCAATCTTTCGAACTGGTATCGGCTGAGCGGTGCGGCACCTGTTAGAGACGGCTCAATCCGGCAGGAATCGAGGATCTGGCATGAGTCCGGGTTCAGGTTTGATTTAAAATCCTCACCTTCGGCTGTTTTGTCGGGATTTTCCTTCGTGAACAAATGGTCATACAATCTTATCTGAGCTTCGGGTGCGTGGTCGGCTGAAACCCAGTGCAGCGTTGACTTGACTTTTCGCCCATCGGGAGCATCTCCACCGCGTGTGGCGGGGTCATAAGTGCAACGCAGCTCGACGATTTGGCCGTTC
>CAZWME010000812.1:0-2832 GCA_964634515.1 uncultured Pirellulales bacterium
CGGCGTTTTGCCGTCGGCTCTTTTGCCACTTTTCTCCGACTCAACTGTTTCTGCATATTATTCCAGAAAACCTCCGACTTTATCGATGTTGCTTTTCTGGCCCGGGCTGCTTTTCGCAATCTCCGGTCGCTGCTGACAATTGTCAGCCTTTTCGGCGCCGAGTTTGCTGTTATCTTGCCCTCGATTACAGTATCAGCATCGGTACCTGAGCCTGCAAAAAAAACCTCCAGATTGCTTATACCATCGAATCCGCTTTTATCGGGCGGTCCGGTACCGTCAAAAATAATTTCACCACTTTGGCCTGTAAGCTTCAAATAACTACCGATAATACGGCATAATTGAACATCGCTGATTGGCCCGGAATCCGAATCATCTTTCTGAACCGAATACAACAGATTATTTCCATCAATAAAAAACATGATTCAAAGTGTGCTGTATATAAACTCTCAACTACTCACTATCGGCTCTCGG
Source organism: uncultured Pirellulales bacterium (assembly GCA_964634515.1). Taxonomy (GTDB): domain Bacteria; phylum Planctomycetota; class Phycisphaerae; order Sedimentisphaerales; family Anaerobacaceae; genus NIOZ-UU13. Next base: position 472 of record CAZWME010000812.1, read on the forward strand.
ATTCAAATCTTATTTCGCCGCCGACGATCGTTGTCTCAACCTTGCCTTTGACTTTCCAGCCGTGATATGGGCAGTTCCTGCTCTTGGAACGGAATGTGTTTACGTCAATCTCATACTCAGCATTTGGGTCAATAATAGTAACATCTGCCTGTTTGCCCTTACCGAGCGTACCCTTATCTACACCGATTATCTTAGCCGGCTTTTCCGCCATCAAACGAATCAATCCGGGCCAGTCCAGAACACCAGGCTCAATCAGTGCTTTAACGTACAGACCTAATGCACATTCCAGAGACGCTATGCCGAAAGGAGCGGTTAAAAATTCCAGTTCCTTTTCGCTTTGCAGGTGCGGTGCATGGTCGGTTGCCAGTGCATCTATAAGGCCGTCGGCAATAGCCTGCTTCAGGGCATCAACATCTTTTTCCGACCGCAGAGGCGGATTTACTTTATAGTTGGTATCATATTCGGCACAACATTGCTCGGTTAGAAGTAAATGATGCGGTGCTGCCTCACAGGTAATCGGCAGAGAATCTTTTTTGGCAGCTCTTATCAGCTCGACCGACCCGGCTGTCGATATGTGCTGGGCATGATAACGAACCTCGGCCTTTTTAATAAGCTGAATGTCACGCCAGAGAATCGCCTCTTCCGCCAACGGGTCTATCCCCGGTAAGCCAAGGATAGTCGAATAGTAACCGGAGTTCATCACACCCTTGCCGGTAAAACTCTCATCCTGACAATGCTGGGCCACAACCACATCGAACATAGCAGCATATTTCAAAGCTCGCAGCATAACAGCCGGGTCCTGCACCCCCCTGCCGTCATCGGTAAATCCAACTGCCCCGGCCTCTGCCATAAATCCCATCTCAGCAAGCTCAACACCCTGCAAACCTTTCGTGATGGCTCCCATTGTATAGACATGAGTCTTCCTGGTCTGTCTGCCTTTTCGATGGATGTATTCGACATCGGTTTCATTTTGGATAACAGGATTGGTGTTCGGCATACAGACAACAGAAGTGTAACCTGCCGCTACAGCCGCTGCCGAGCCGCTCGCTATCGTTTCTTCCTCTTCATCGCCAGGCTCACGAAAGTGAACGTGGATATCAATCAGACCCGGCGCGACTAATTTGCCGGCCGCATCGATAACCGTCTGTACAGGTTTTTCGACTTTACCGACCTCTGCAATCTTTTCATCGACGATAAGCACATCACATTTTTCGTCGATCCCGTTCGCAGGGTCTATGACCCGACCATTTTTTATTAACAGCTCAGAACTCATAGTATAGTCATTCCCGCATAAGCAAGAATCCATGTTGTCTTTATTTAATTTCCTTCAACCTTAACCTTTTCTGTTTCAACACCAAAGGCAAGTATCTTGTATCTGACATCAAGCGCTTGGCGCACCTCAACTTTCAGTATTTGCAGGATGCCGATACTACCTTCACGTGTATGAAACACATAAGTAACAGGCAGTTCATCTTTAATCAAACGACGCTCCGTTTCGATAAAAAGTGGAGATTCAACTGAAGTGTCTTTCAGGCTCTCCTTCAATAAATCCACCGTAGCAATATCCCAAAGTTCGTTGGCCGCAGGTACCATCTGAGAACCTATACAATGCAGACCTCGAAAATCAGGTAAAGCCATACCACTAAAATCAATGGCATTAGCCTTAAGCCATCTGAAACTCAGCATGCCCTCATCTAATAAGGGTATTAAGACACTACCGGTCTCAACATCCAGGCAGTTTCCGCGCCCCGGGGCATTATGGTGTACTTTTTTCTCGATTACCTGCCCAGGTCCCACACGCTTAGTCTCATTAACAACAGTCTCCACCTCTGTCCTGCTAACATCAGGACTCAATGACTGCAACAATTCCTGCTCAATTTCTTTTCTGTCGGGATATTTAGATAATTCCGTTTCAATATTTTCAAGCTTTCTTTTCCCTTCCTGAGCCGTTTCCTTTGAGAAAAGCGCAACAAGATACTTACATGCATACCTATAGTATTCCTTTTTTGAATCTTCTTCGGCATAGCGCACTACAATATCAGGAATATCATATTTCGCTTGCAACTGACATAAGCGCCTTTGTTTACCTCTCATTCCCTTCACCAAAACAACTTTGCATTCCTCCCAGAATTTATCTGCTTCTGTAATGGGTGTAAATATACCAATGTGGCGTGATGTTCGTAACCTTTTTTCCTCTGTTTCTGAATACATCATCCTCGGAAATAGTTCCATCTCGCTATTCAACATTCCAACTATAACCATCCCCGAAACAATGCCTCTAATCTGGGAATACAGACCTCGCCAGTCATCACCATACTTTTCAGGTATCTCTATGGGAATACCCACAACCTGCATTTTTCT
>CAZWME010000813.1:0-2823 GCA_964634515.1 uncultured Pirellulales bacterium
AGCCAGTACGCCCAAGACTATGGATGGAAACAAACATCCGGGCCTGAAACGGAAGAAGGGTTTTATCGCTTTTTGCGGGCACGGTGACAAGCTGGCATTTCGCAATTTGAGAATAAAAAGTCTTAAATAGTTATAAGAGAACCAGACAAAGCGTAAAGGAAGGAAAGAAGCAATGGACCGCAGACGAAGCAAAAGGGCGGCAACGGTGAGCCGTAGGGATTTTTTGAAGGGTTCGGCAGCCGTCGCAGGGGCGGCCATAGCATGGCCGGCAATCGTTCCTTCTTCGGTGTTCGGGGCAGGCGCGCCGAGCAACCGCATCACGATGGGTTGTATCGGCCTGGGAGGTCAGGGAACGGGCAATATGAAGGGATTCAGAGGCAAGTCGCACTGCGAGGTGGTAGCGGTTTGTGATGTCGATGCCGGACACATGGAGAGAGCGCTTCAGATAGCGGGTCTTAATGCAAACTCCGCTTACACAGACTTTCGTGAAGTATTGGCCCGTGATGATATCGACGCGGTATCAGTCGCAGCACCCGACCATTGGCACATGCCGATTTCGGTTGCGGCGGTTCGCAGTGGTAAGGACGTCTTTTGTGAAAAGCCATTGACTCTGACCATAGGTGGGGGACGTTTTCTTGCAGATGAGGCGAAGCGATACGGTCGTGTTGTGCAGACGGGCTCTCAGCAGCGTTCGGGCAATGAGTTTCGATTTGCGTGCGAACTGGTACGCAACGGCCGGATCGGCAAGCTTCATACTATGAGGGTCGGGATTCACGGCAATAACCGCAAATGCCCCCCAACATGGCAGGCCGAGCCGATACCGGATGGATTCGATTATGATATGTGGCTTGGGCCTGCGCCGTGGGAACCTTATACAACGCAGCGATGTCACTATCAGTTCCGTTTTATTTTAGATTATTCCGGCGGGCAGATGACCAACTGGGGCGCTCATTATCTCGATATTGCGCAGTGGGGAAATGCGGCGGACGATACCGGGCCGGTCGAGATTGTCGGCAGCGGAGATTTTCCCAAAACGGGATTGTTTACTACCGCTCAAAACGAGAACATCGAGTACACATACGCGAACGGCGTGAAATTGTTTCTCAAAAGCGGCAGCGGGCATACACGTTTCGAAGGGACAGAAGGCTGGGTCGATGTAACGCGCGGCAAAATAGACGCCGAGCCGAAGTCGCTTCTGACGAGCGTAATCGGGCCGAATGAGATTCACCTGTACGAGAGCAACGACCACAAGCAGAACTTCCTGGACTGCATTAAGAGCCGCAAGGACACAATCTGCACGGCGGAGATCGGGCACCGCTCGGCCAGTGTTTGTCACCTGGGTAATATCGCGATGAAACTGGGGCGAAAATTGAGATGGGACCCGAAGGCCGAGCAGTTTATCAACGATTCGGCGGCAAACAATATGCTTACGCGGACTATGCGTGCACCGTGGAAACTTTAAAATGATAATTTTTTATCATTTAATAATAAAAGAACAACGGAGCTTTTATTATGAAGGCAAAAGGAATTAATCGACGTCAATTTTTAAAGCAAGCAGCGGGCACATCCGCAGCAGCAGTCGGCTTTCCATATTTAGTGGCCTCTTCGGCGATGGGTAATGCCGGGACGGTTGCGCCGAGTAACAGGATTGTCATGGGTGCTATCGGTGTCGGCGGGCAGGGGACACGGCACGTAGGCGGGGGGATATGGGTGCAGGGCGGCGGTTTTTTAAGTAAGCCGGTGGTGCAGTTTGTCGCTATCTGCGATGTGAATGCAAATCATCGCAATCGCGGCGTTGGTATTGTCAATAAGCATTACGGCAATAAAGATTGTGCAAGCTATAATGATTTCAGGGAGCTTACAGCACGGAGTGACATCGACGCGGTATTGGTCGCTACGCCGGACCACTGGCATGTATTGACATCCATAGCAGCGGTCAAGGCTGGGATGGACGTTTACTGTGAGAAGCCGATGTCACTTACTATCAGGCAGGCCAGAGAGATGTCTGATACGGTCAAAAGATACGGGCGGATATTCCAGACCGGTACGCAGCAGCGCTCGTGGCGGGAATTTCGGGTTGCGTGTGAGCTGGTTCGCAATGGGTATATCGGAGATATAAAATCGATGACGGTCAACGTAGGCGGACCGCCTGCGTGGTCGTGTAATGCGCCGGGTGAGCCGGAGCCGGAATGGCTCGACTGGAATATGTGGCTCGGGCCGGCTCCATGGAGAACATATACATCGAAGATTGCGCCCGGCGGATGGATGGGCTATCGAGATTATTCGGGCGGAGAGATGACCAACTGGGGCGCTCACATGTTCGATACGGCGCAGTGGGCGATGGGGATGGACGAAAGCGGGCCGGTTGAAATTATTCCGCCGGACGGCAAGGATTACAAGGTGCTAACATATAAATACGCCAACGGTACTATTATGACACGCGGCCCGATTAGCAAAAACGTGCCGGGTGTTTTGTTTACGGGGACCGAGGGGATGATTGAAGTCAGCCGGGACCATTTGATAGCAAAGCCGGAGAATCTGCTCAGGCAACAAATCGGCCCCGATGAAATACATCTGTATGAAAGCATAAATCATCCGGATAATTTTCTGGAGTGTATTAAAACGCGCAAAAGACCTGCCAGTGACGCCGAGGTGGGATGCCGTTCGATTACGGTCTGCCATCTGGGTAATATCGCGTACTGGTTGAAACGGCCGCTGAAATGGAACCCGGAAAAAGAGCAATTCATCAATGACCCGGAAGCGGACAAGATGAGAGCGAGAGCTTTGCGCGCACCGTGGCGCTTGTAGAAATTAAATATCAAA
>CAZWME010000814.1:0-2818 GCA_964634515.1 uncultured Pirellulales bacterium
GATGAATTCCATCAGCCGTTTCATGACACCAGGCTTCAGCAAATACACAATACCGATAAGTACGATAATTATGCCTACAATCTTAACGACATTTTCCATACCCATAATCTTTTACCTCTAATTTGGCCTGTTTCTTAAGATTATGATTTAATTGGGGCTCTTCCTATACTGTAATATTCGAACCCGGCAGTTTTAACTATGTTTGGTTCGTAAAGATTTCTGCCGTCGAAGATGACGGGTTTTTTAAGTTTTTTTGCTATAAGCCCGAAGTCCGGATTTCGGAATTCCTGCCAGTCGGTGAAGATAACGAGTGCATCGGCATTTTCGAGTGCATCGTATCCGTTCTTCAACGTTTCGATTTTACCATCCAAGGCGGTCTTTGCTGCTGAGGCTGCTTCCGGGTCGTAAGCTCTTATCTTCATTTTACAATCAAGTAGCTTCTTTATGCAGTGGATTGCAGGTGATTCTCTTACGTCATTGGTTTTTGCCTTAAATGCCAGCCCCCAGACAGCCAGTGTGGTTTGGTCGTATCGGCCGGCGAAATAATCGGTGATACGTTTTGCAAATCGCTCCTGCTGCTTTTGGTTTACCTGCTGGACCGACCTGGCTATCGTCATTTCAACGCCGTTCGCATCGCCGGTATGAATCAGTGCCCGAATATCTTTTGGGAAGCAACTGCCCCCAAAGCCGACACCCGGAAATAGAAATGCCGAACCAATCCTTGAATCGCTGCCGAGCCCCCGTCGAACATGTTCGATATCTGCGCCGAGTTTCTCACATAACGCCGAGATTTCATTCATAAATGAGATTCTCGTTGCCAGCATTGTATTAGCTGCATATTTTGCCATTTCGGCTGAAACAGGATCCATAAATAGTATTCGGCTGCTCTTACGCATAAAAGGGCTGTACAATTGTTTCATCACTTTTTGAACTACCGGTTTGGTTGTCCCTATGATTACCCTGTCCGGACTCATAAAATCTTCGACGGCGGCACCTTCTTTTAAAAATTCAGGATTACTGACATAATCGAATGGGGTGTTGGTTTTAGATTTTATAATTTCCGTTACTTTCTGATGTGTGCCTACCGGAACGGTGCTTTTTGTAGCAATAATACGGTAGCCGTTCAAATTCTCGGCGATATCGGCCGCGACCGAAAGTATTGCCGAAATGTCGGCTGAACCATCCTCTGCTGATGGAGTACCGATCGCAAGAAAGATAATAAATGAATTATCCAGACCGTATTTTAAATCTGTGGTAAACTCAAGCCTGCCGAGCTTTTCGTTGCGTTTCACTATTTCTGCCAGCCCCGCCTCGTAAATGGGTATTACACCATCCTTCAAACGGGCGATTTTCTCACCGTCATTGTCCACACATACCACATTGTTGCCGGCTTCTGCAAGGCAAGCGGCCGTTACTAATCCGACATATCCAATCCCAACCACGCAAATCTGCATATTTTCAACTCCGATTGTTCGAGTTATAATTTTACTTTATAAGAATCATTTTTGAAAAAAACAGAGTATCTATTCAATGACAAAGTCATTTAATCAATTACTTCCATCGTATCGACGTCTATTTCAACGCTTGCAGCCTGGCCGAGCATGTCTATCTGCAAGACCAGGCGTGTAGCATTTTTGGTTCTGACGACAATACCCTCTAAGCCGATTAACGGCCCTGCTATAACACGGCATCGTTGCCCGGCCTTGATGTATTTGTGCGGTGTTAGTGGGACCCCGGTTTGAAGGGCCTGATTAACTTGAACCAGTTCGCCGATTAATTTCTGCTGGTCATCGACTTCGATCAGATGTGCTACACGATTTGTTTTCAATAGTTCAATCCGATCGTTCTCCTCGCCGCAGAAGAACAAATAACCATTGAATAATGGCAGTAATGAGCGAATCGTTCTGCGGCTTTTACGTCGAACTTTCCAGCTCATCGGAAGAAAGTAACTGATATCTTTGCTTTTTAAATCATGGGCCAGGGCCTTTTCATTCCTGCTTCTGGTATGTACAACCCACCATTGGCCCTCAAAATCACGAATCGATTCTACCTCGGGCCAGATGATTGGTGGATTTTCGCTCACTTTCAGCATTTTTCACGTCCTAATTCATTTTGTAAAATTTACGTACGGTCTTTGCCACATATTCAATCTGATCTGTTGCAAGTTCAGAATAAATCGGCAGCGACAAAACCTCTTTACAAAGTTGTTCAGCAATCGGTAAATCACCCGACCTGTATCCGAGGTCGCTGAAGCAGTCCTGCAGATGCAGCGGTTTTGGATAAAATATCGCCGAACCTATATTGTTTTCGGCCAGGAATTGCTGCAACTTGTCTCTTCCTGGTGCTGTAATAGTGTATTGGTGATAAATACTGACGTTATCTGCACTAATTTTAGGTGTTTTTACCGGTGAATTACCGAAAAGACTGTAATAAAGAGCGGCGTTTTGCCTTCGTTTTTCATTCCATCCGTCGAGGTATCTGAGCTTGACCGTAAGAACGGCCCCCTGGATGCCGTCGAGACGGAAGTTGCCGCCTATTACTTTGTAAAAGTAGCGGGGATTTTGACCGTGGTCGCGAAGGGCCCTGATTTTCTGTGCGAGGTTTTCTCTATTGGTTGTTACCAGGCCGCCGTCGCCGAAACCGCCGAGATTCTTGGTTGGGTAAAACGAAAAGCATCCGCAATCACCAAAATTACCGGCCTTGATGCCGTCCTGGCTGGCACCTATTGCCTGTGCTGCGTCTTCGATAACTGCAAGGTTGTGGCGTTTGGCGATTTCCGTAATTGCTTTCATCTGAGCGACCTGTCCGAATAAATGGA
>CAZWME010000815.1:0-2817 GCA_964634515.1 uncultured Pirellulales bacterium
TGGGGCCCGGGCCTGGCCGAACTGGCGAAGCTGCCCCGATTGGAGCGCCTATGTATCGTGCAAAGTCGCAGTCCACTTTTCGACCGGCACATCAAATACCTGGAGGGCCTGACGCAGCTCAAGGGCCTGACCCTCTGGGGCGTGGATACCCTCACCGACGCAAGTCTTGCCTCTATAGGCAAGCTCAAGAACCTTGAGGAACTGCACTTTATCCGTACCATGCCGAGATTCACCCCTGCAGGCGCTGCCCACTTGAAGGAGTTGAAGAACCTCAAGAAGGTGGATTTTGCGCAGGCATGGTTTAGCACTGAGGGTTCTAATGGTGGCGATCAAGTGATACGCCACTTAGCCGCCCTGCTCAACCTGGAGTCCATTACGGGGATCAGATATCTGTCCGCCGAAGGCATGAAGACACTGGCGTCCTTTCGGAATCTCAAATGCCTGCACGTCGCGTTGAAAGATCACAGGCAGGGCTATTACGGCCCCACAGGCCTGTCCCATCTGGCCGGCCTCGGCTCTCTGGAGGATCTTTCAATTTCCAGCGGTGACGCATTGTCCGATGCAGACCTTGCCTGTCTGGAGCCATTGGGCCGTCTGAAAAAACTGCTTGTCGGGAGCAAGCATTTGACCGACCGCAACATGGTGTCTTTCGGCAAGCTGAAACAATTGGAGTCATTGAGCTTTTGGGCTTTTAGCGGTGCAGGTGTAAGAAAGATAAGTAAGAGCGGACTGAACCAATTGAACGGCTTGACGAATCTCCGCTTCCTGAAAGTGGGCCTATGGGGAAATGCCGTTAAGGCAGACCCGGCCGATGAGCTTATGCTGGACCTGTCCGGACTAAAAAAGATGAAGGACATGGATATCGGGCTTTCATTACAGGACAGTGACCTTGCATTCCTGGAACACCTGCCCTTGCTTGAGATTTTGTCGATTCAACCTCAACCGATTCAAACGGATTCCCCCCTGACTGGAGCGTTCTTACGTCACCTCAGGGAGCTGCCTGAGCTGAATCGTCTGTATGTCAGCGGACTTTCGGACTGTACAGGCGAGGATTTGGCTTATCTAAACAGCCTGCCCAAACTCAGAGATCTGACACTCAGCGGGCGGATTACGGATACCGCCCTGGCGTCTCTGAGAGGCCCTTTGTCTCTGGATTCGATACGGATTGAAACCGACGAACCCATCAGTAAGCAGACGGTGACCAATCTGACAAAAAGTCACCCCGTGATTGAGTTTATTCATATAAGCGAACTGTATAAAGCGCGGACTCGCCCTGTCAGCAGCCCAAAACGCACGAGAGTCAGTCAACCTCGCACTAATCGGCGGGCACCGGCTAACCGCAAGCGTGAAAGGAGATAAAGATGGTCACTAATAATATAATACGTAAGCGGATTAGCGCAGGGGCGGTTATGCTTGTTCTCTTTGGGCTTATCGCGGGCTTGCGAGGGGAAGGAATTACCTTGTTGAAGCCCAAGCAGCCGGTAGGGGCAACTAAGGTTCTGTCCTTTCCATCCGGGCAATGCATGGGTAATCTTTACCTTGAGCCCGAATCCGGTCCGGGTTGGAACCCTAAACACGTGAGCCTGTCCGGCGAATGGGAGTACCTTAGGCCCGCACAGAGCGATGTACTTGTGCCCGAAGATCGAAATATCAGACTAATTGTTCAACTGGCACTTAGTTCGCGGGAGTCGGTAAAACTGCGCGCACAGAATCCTCAGATGCACCAACTGACGACTGCCGATCGGATCCGCAAAGATCCTAAGGGTCTGTTCGGGCTGTCGGAACTTGAGCCGAATGACTTGTTCTGGCTCTCAGTCTGCTCCGCGATGTATCTAAGGACTGGCGCAAACCCACGGATATTTGAGCCGATCAGCCGTTTAACGGATCTTCGAATACTGAGCCTGCAAAGCTCTGGAATAACCGATAAAGGTCTTGAGCACCTTAAGTCGCTGCGTTCACTCAGAGGCTTGGAACTGACACAGGTATCTATCTCAAATCGGGGCATGGCTGTCCTAAAGGATCTGCCTGCCCTGGAATACCTGAGCCTCAATACGGGAGTGACCGACGCAGGCCTCAGGCAGGTGGCCCAACTGTCCAATCTACGCTGGCTGAGGATAGTGGATGGAAATATATGGGGCCCGGGCCTGGCCGAACTGGCGAAGCTGCCCCGATTGGAGCGCTTATGTATCCACCAAAGTCGCAGTTCACTTTTCGATCGGCACATCAAATACCTGGAGGGCTTGATGCAGCTAAAGGGCCTGACTCTCTGGTCCAGTGGGTGCGATACCCTCACCGACGCATGCCTTGCCTCTATAAGCAAGCTTAAGAACCTTGAGGAATTGCACTTTATCCGTACCATGCCGAGATTTACCGTTGCAGGGGCTGCCCACTTGAAGGGCCTTAAGAACCTCAAGAAGGTGGATTTTGCGCAGGTATGGAGCGGATATGCTGGTGAATATTATGGCGATGAAGTCGTGCGGCAGTTGGCGGCGAACATGCCCAACCTGGAGTCCATTAAGGGGATTTCTTATCTAACCGCCGAAGGCATGAAGACACTAGCGAGTTTCAGGAATCTCAAATGTCTGCATGTCGGACTGAATAACCACATTCTGGGCTACGATGGCCCCACAGGTGTGTCCCATCTGGGGAGCCTTAGCGGCCTGGAGGAACTCCATATTTCCAACTACGATTCATTGTCCGAAGCGGATATTGCCAACTTGGAACCATTGAGCCGTCTGAAAAAGCTGAATGTCGGGAGCAGGCATTTGACTGACAGAGATTTGGAATCTATCAGCAATCTGGATCGGTTGGAGTCAT
>CAZWME010000816.1:0-2812 GCA_964634515.1 uncultured Pirellulales bacterium
TTCTTTCTTTTATCCTTAAATCTTACATCAGAGCAAAGGGAGATAAATTTATCCGATGGATCATTTGCTTTCGATACCGAAATTAATCTTACGGGTAAAACAAAAACAAGTGAGACAAGAGCATTAAGGTCAACGGTAGTAGACACCCTGCTATCCGAGGGATTTGAAACTTCGGTTCCTCCCTCGGGGTGGGATATGATAAACTTAAGCGGTACCTACACCTGGACCCAAGCCACTTATTATAAACACACAGGAAGCTATGCTGCTAAAGTCGCGGCGTACGGAGTTAACGAAGACGTGTGGCTGGTAACAGACACACTTGATCTCTCCTCCGTATCCGCCTGTTCTCTCACCTTTTATCATCGCGGTGATGAAATGGTTTCTTATTATGATTACTTTGGGATCTGGGTTTCCACCTCTTCACAGACAGACTATTCCACGTTCATCGAGGTCACGGAAGTGGATACATCGGGAATAGAAGATACATGGCAGCAGGTAACAGTCGATCTATCCAGTTATGGGGGAAACAGCACCGTTTATGTTGCCTTCCGTATTAATGACGATAATGATACCCCGGGCTGGTGGATCGATGATGTTGTAATTCATACAATCAACTCCTCGCCCAATACACCCACCTTGATCAGAAAGTTCGATAACGCAATATACAACGCGTGGTTCGACGGCGTTGGAGTATATAGATGCACGCTATCGGTAAGTGCTACCGATCCGCAGGGAGATGATGTTAACTACCAAATACTGCGTGGTACGGATCCTCAATTCAGCGGAGCCTCTCCCTGGGATATTCCAGGGCCTTTCTCATCAGGAGCTACTGTTACTACCGCAATGCCACTTGGTTCCGCCGCATCAGCCGAAACTCTCTATTACTGGAAGGCAAGAGCAATAGATCCAAGCGGCACAAACGATTGGAGCCCCTGGAGCGCGATCCGCTCCTTTACGATGGATATGGATCTGGGGACGGACCCCGCGTACTGGTATCAGGTCGCAGGTCCGCAGTTTGAAAATGATACTCTGGACAGCCTCAAAGTCGAGGGCGACTCGGTTGTAATATCTAATTATTCAGGAGTTGTAGATGTAGGATTCGAAAGCACATTCCTGCCATCGGGCTGGGATACGCTAACGAGAGGAACATCATCCAACAACTGGGCTCAGGTTACCGATAAAGCTTATGAAGGGTCTTATTCCGCGAAAATCACCTACGCCAAAAGCGGTGAAGCCGACGCGTGGCTGGTAACCGATACCCTCGATTTAAGTCTTTTTGACTCCTGTACTATCTCTTTCTGGGGCTGTGATACTTTCGCGGACGATTACCAGTATCACGGTATCTGGGCATCTACAACCTCTCAGACGGATACTTCTACTTTTTCAGAGATTTCTGCTATAGATGAGACCGCTGAGGGGACATGGACAAAATCTACCGTTAATCTCACTACATACGCGGGTGATCCTATCGTTTATATAGCGTTTCGATATAAAGAAGACAATGGGACAGACTGGTATATAGATAATGTCTTCATTAAAGGGATATATACTGCTTCTCCTACCGGGGGCTATATTACCTCTCCGCCGATTGTCTTCTCGGACCTCCAGAATGAAGACGCCGGAAGGAGTGACTGGGTAGGCGCAAAATGGACTAAATCCTCTGCTGATGATTCTATTGGATTGCAGATTCAATATCTGCACGGCGGCAGCTGGGATCCTGTACCTGATGGCGATTTACCGGGCAATTCTGCCTTCTTTTTTCAGTTGGATACGTTTTTCTGTAATGTCGACTTTGCCGGGTTAAATACAACAATATATGATACCTTGAGGTTAAAAGCAAAATTTAGAGCTTACACTGATGCTCTTATGAGAAGTGATGCCAGTCCGGCTCTCATGATGTGGGCATTGGGGAAAACCGGTGGTGTAACGTCGGTACCTCTACCGGATGATGAAATGAAATTTGCCCTATATTTAGCCACTCCTAATCTCCTCACCAGCGGGACCGGAACTGAAATCAAATATCAAATACCCACAGAAGCAAAGGTTAAACTCGGCGTTTTTGACCTTCTGGGAAGAGAAGTGAAAAGTATTGTTAATGCTAAACAATCCCGGGGTACTTACAGTGTGAAGTGGTCGGGAACAAATAATGACGATACGCGCTTAGCTTGTGGTATCTACTTCCTTAGAATGGAAGCAGGCGGATTCCGCGATGTTAAGAAATTGGTATTTCTACGCTGATTAAAAAATAGAGGAGCACTGTTGTGCTTCTAACAGATAGTGTTCAAACCTCAAAGAAGGGCAAGTTAACTTGCCCTTCTTTGTTTGCCCCGTGGAATAGGAGTCCACAGCGCGGCAAGGCCGCTAAAATGTAAAAATCAAATATCAAAATGTAAAATTACATATCAAAGTTTAAGAAAAACATTTACCACAGAGGACACAGAGGAATAATTGTGTTAAAAAAGAAAAACCACTGAGTGCACAGAGAAAAAAATAAAAAAGAAATGGCCACGGATGAACATAGATAAAAAATTTTTTGTTGTTTTTACAAAAATAAACCATGGAAAGGGGTTGGGAAATCCGTGCATATCAGCCTGCCCTGTAGGGAGGAACGATCGTACCAGGGTGTAAATCAGTGGCTAATTCAGGTGTGTTGGGCCGGGTTTTAAAAAAACAAAAAGTTGACTGATAGTACTGTAAAGTGGTTTTTTCTATTCCGCAGGAAGATTGTTAAGGGCTTGAATTTTGGAATAAATTTGATTACAATAAAATATATGAATAAACTGATAAAGATTTTATCTGTTATTTTTTGCCA
>CAZWME010000817.1:0-2803 GCA_964634515.1 uncultured Pirellulales bacterium
TGAATCTCCAGGCCGAGTCGTCGAAAACACCGCCCCCTCTCCAATTGCTGCTGATATTACCGGTTGGAACCAATGCCCGTTTAGCCGAACTCTCAGCAACAAGGGTTTTACTCGTACTATCGTCCGGTGATATTTGCGGCAGGCGTGGATCGCTGCCGTCAACGGTATAATAGATTGTGCCGGTCGTAGCAGCCATTGAAAACATGTCGGTTGTAGAAATATGGCCACCATGCTGATAAGAGCCATTGACGTGATATATAGGGGCATCGATATTGGGATACCAGCCTCTGGCTCTGAACTGGTCCAGCACTATGTCGGTTCGATTTGGAATATAAGTGCCTAATATCCAGTCACATTCGAGGAGCCAATGAGGTTCTCGCATATAACGGATACGTGCAAATCTATCTATCTGGTTGTCACCCCAACGTGCGGATTCCCAAACGACAGCCCTGTCAACATCGTTTAGACGGATTTGGTACAACACCTCTGCACCCTCGGGAGTAAGAGCGCCATCGTTAAAGAAATGCCGGTGTACGTGGTCGGCAAACAGCAGGCGGTACTCAGCATTTTGCATAAGCCTGTGATGAAGACGGGTGGGACCGCCTGCATTATCTCGACCGGTAACGTTCTCGTAGAGGCTCTCCATCAAGTGTTCACCATCCCAGTGATGAAATCTCCAGAGACCATTAGGATCACTGCTATTACGCGTAGCATACCAGTTCTTATGGCCCCAGTCGTAATTTCCAACGTAAAAGTTGGGAAGCACATAATCTATAAAGCTGGGCAAATCAAGGTACTGCTGAATCAATTGATACTGCTCATTAGACGCCAAACCTGATTCAGCGATGCTGAGCATTTCATTATAGCTGGCATTGCTGCCGTTAATAATCATGTTACGATTATGCTTAAGGCAGTCGTAGTCGTCTGCATTGCCACCGAAGTAAGAAGCAGCGAAGCGGTGGTCCGGCCGCTCGTGAAGGTTATACAGTCCCCAGTAAAGACCGTTAATATACAAATGGATGTGCCTGCCGTGGTGGCTGTAGCCGCTAAAAGCATTCTGGATGTCTGCAACAAACTGGTCTCTTGTATATTGAGCAACATCTGGCTGGTAGATTGGCCGTCCTGATATCCATGGCCGACTCCCGCTATCGGTAACGCCGCCGCCATAGTTCCAGGCATTTCCCAGGCGGGCATCAAGAACCAGGGTATCGAAACTTTCAACCGGAGAATCGACAAAGACCTTGTAATTAAGCTTTGACGGTCCGCCGGTAGGAGTTCCATCATCCGTAGTGGTCTTGAACCTGGGTCGCATTGAGAGCTTATCAGACTTCCATCTATTGAGACTGGTGCCTCCACCACTGACACCACCCTGCATCGATATGGCGCAGTTTATTTGAAAGCCTTCACCATTGTTAGGCTCGATAAACTCCATCGAAACTACACGCTCAGTACCGTCCTGAGATTTATGTATATAGATACCCCTGCTTCCAAACCAGTCATCTACATCCATCACCAGAGAAACTGTCGGCACCGACTTCATATCATCCTTAATTGTACTTCTGTAAGCGTCGACAACAACAGAATCCATCTCATAATCAACGCCCGCATGCCCCCAGCCGCTGGCAGGAAAGTTACGAGGATACTCCGGCTGTTTAATTACATCGTCTAAAAAGATAAACGTGTGAGTATCTATATTGGTAGGCATCCAGTCTTGCCTGACTGCCACCGCCCTTAAACACGTGGTCGTGTTGATGAGAATCGGGGCGGTATAGACCCTACCACTCGGGGCCCGGTCGGAAAGATTGTAAGGCTCAGAACCATCGAGGGTATAAAATATTGCAGCACCTGCTGTTTTAGTGGCGAGCGTAACAGAAAAAGGCGTATCGTAGAAACCACGTTCGTGGCTGAATTCTACCTCTTCAACAAAGCCTTGGTAAATTCTAACATTTTCACCTGCTAGGCTTGGTTCACCAAAGAACTGCCAGTTATCGTAAGCATCAGGGTAGCGGCCGTAAGAAATATCAGAAGTCTGGTTGCTAAAAGCGGCACTGTCAATAAAAGTGACACCATCGCTGTCGAACAGGCCTATTTCCTCACCATCGGCATCGAGTTTGAAATTTGCATGCAGGCCGGCATCCGCGATATCATTGTCTGCCCATATCAATAGATAGCCGCCTGGGCCGATGGTGGTTGCAGAAGGATTATTACCCGGAATCTGCCACTTGGTGAGAACAGTAAGATCATCTGTCAGGTACATACCGCCTATATCAATAGCATCGTTGCCGTAGTTATAGATTTCTATCCAGTCATCAAACTCGCCCTGCGGATCCTGGATACAACTGCTGTTGGAAGCCATAAACTCATTGATTACTAAAGGTACCTCTGCGCTATAGGCTCCTTCAACCAGCATAAAAACTGCCGATAATAAATATAGCGCAAAGCTAAGCAACAGATTGTTCTTTTCTCTAAGTATTTTATATCTCCTTCCTCGTCCGTTTACAGCTATTCTGTAAAGTTTGATTATGGGAGTCCTGAGAGGACACGGTCAAATAAAACTGTCACTTTATTATAATAGCAAAAAGCCCATAGAGATTCAAGGTGAAAACCTTGCGAAGACCCATTTCTGGAAAGGTTTCGGTTGTAAGGTATGAGCTGAGAGTAAATTGTGACATCTTCTCTCGTATTGTTGACCATACAGGGTGGAAATTTTATTATTTCCGCGTGGGAAATGGATAATACGGCGCAAGCATAATCACTTTGTGCAAAGCACGCGCACAAAATCGGCACAAGAGCATCGCAGAAG
>CAZWME010000818.1:0-2799 GCA_964634515.1 uncultured Pirellulales bacterium
GGAAATGGTGCAACTGTATCTTTTAATCTAGGTTCAAAATGTTTTGTTTCTTTACTCATAATCGTTGCTCCAATATATTAAGCAAACAAACAGGCACAAAAGTTCAAAGTATTTTAAAATAATATTACCCCCGGGTAGTTTTGAGAGGTTCCCATTAATCATTCAAGGAAATAGTCTTTTGTTCGGCGGTCGTCTCGAAGCTTTTGCAAGGCATGGTGCAGTCTTGATTTAACAGTACCTAAGGGGATATTAAGGGCGGCAGCTATTTCCTGCAAACTCATATCATCTACAAATCTCATCAGCAGGACCTCTCGCTGTTCTTCAGGCAGAATAGCCAAAACGGCTGCCAGCTCCGAACGGCTGCTATTAGTTTCTTTTAAGGACGGTGCGGTTATTTCACTCAACATTTCTTCATTGCTTGTAAAACGGCGGTTTTTGTTTCGGACGGTCAGAGAAATGTGCCTGACCACCGGATAAAGAAATGTCGTCATTGAGGCGGTAAGACTAAAGCCGGGGAACTTGCCTAATAAATAGGTAAAGGTCTCCTGCAGTACATCAAGGGCATCCTGCCGGCTGCCGGTAAATCGCCAGGCCAGATGGTAAACCCAATCACGATACCGCCGGTAGAGAACCTCGAAGGCATCCGCTTCGCCTTCATTTACCAATTCAATTAATTCCCGGTCAGAGTCCATAATGAACACATTTGGCATTAATTATATCGTCCGCTCGTGTCCAGTTTAACTTCTTCGACTGCTGTTTTCAATTTACTATTTGAAAATCATTTAACCAACAATTGCCGAGCTTTGATAAAAGAATCAAAGCCTACCACTCTTGACGTAAATTCTCCGTCCATGGTTTACAGGTTTAAGTCCCGAGTAAGGTTTATAAGGCCTTTAGAACAGCCATACTGTGAATATGGTCTTAGATACTGTAAAAGGGAACACAGGGTCGAAAAATCCCGGCTCCGAAGAAAAGGGGCGCTCTTATCTGCCTATATAGCAGTAACTTACAGTGTTTCCAGGAAATTGAATATTCGAATTTTCGGACTA
Source organism: uncultured Pirellulales bacterium (assembly GCA_964634515.1). GTDB lineage: Bacteria > Planctomycetota > Phycisphaerae > Sedimentisphaerales > Anaerobacaceae > NIOZ-UU13. The sequence goes on from CAZWME010000818.1 coordinate 1,050, forward strand.
AATAAGTCTATTTTCAATTAAAGTGCAATTATATCGTTGCCGATAATAAAAAGAAGTTATTATAAGATTTTTTCTCCCCTCCGGAAAACATCGGGTACCAGCTTGTTGCTCGATGTTTTCTTTTTTTATTAATGATACCAATTGTCTCAATAAACTCGGAAAATATATGTTGTAGCATTTGTCTATACATTTTTTCCACAGCACTTTTTGTACTTTTTTCCGCTTCCGCAGGGGCAGGGGGCATTGCGGCCGACTTTGGGCTGCTCCAGTTTTATCTGCTTTACTTTTCGTTCGCCCTGAGGCACCTGAGCGGCGGCCCGCTGACGCTCTGCCATCGCAAACTGACCGACTTCATCATGGCTTGTAGCACTTACATTCCAGACGCTCCTTGCCCTGGCGCCGGCTTCGAGGTGAACCTTGAAGATAATATCCGTAACCCGATCCTCAATACCGTCGAGCATCTCATCGAACATTCGTGAACCTTCGCGTTTGTATTCGGTCTTGGGGTCCTTCTCCGCCCAGGATCGCATCCAAATGCTGTCTTTCAGATGGTCCATCGCATATAAATGGTCCTTCCAGGTACTGTCGTAAACCTGGACCAAAACATATTTTTCAAGATCGCTAAGCTCAGCGCGTAAAAATTCTTTTGCAACCTCAGACAGCTTGTCTTTGACTTCCGAGCCATCGCCGGCAAGGTCGTCTTCAGCAAAAGAGGACTGGAATCTTTCATTCGCCCAGTTCACTAAATCCGCAGTATTCAGACTGCTGATTTTATCGCCCAGCTCCTTCTCTAATTGCCCGTTGTTAAAGCCCTCACTTAATTCGAGCAGTTGTTTATGCAGGTGGCGGGGTTTGCTGTTTTGTATCCGTTCGACAGATAAGTCTGCATTATATTTTTTGTTGGCCCAGTCGGCTAGAGACTCGAACGCATATACATTAGGTCCCTGCGGACCGTAAACCATATTCATCGCGAATTCAACAGGATACTCAATCTCCCTTTGTTTATATTTGGCAGCCGTCTTTTCTTTGAGCTGTTCGCGGATTTGCGATTCGGTAATGTCTGCTAATTCTGAGATTTCCAGTTTTATATCGAACTTGGCCCGTGCCCACTCGGCAAAAGTGTTTATGGCAAAATCATCCTTAAGGAATTCGACTAATTGCGAACAATCTTTTTTGTCGATTTGAGCGGCGGCGGCTTCGATTAATTGATCTTCTATTTCTTCCGGTGATTGATGCTTAACTTTACCGGTACTTAGACTGACATGGAACGAACTCATCACCCATTTACACAGTCCGCTAATGTCCCACGTCCTCGGATCACCATAATCCTCAAAATATTCACCCATCGAAAGTGATATATTATTGGAGGCATTGTCCTTTGCCTGCTGTCTTATTAGCTGTTCAATCTCATCTGCCTTTGCCCCGCCGATATCCGAAAGCTTTAAATCTATACCAAAGTTGCTTCTCGCCCACTCACAAATGCATTTATAAGGGTAGTCCTTACCGAGCATGGTTGTGCAATTCATCGCGATTGTCGAGTTAATCATTTCCTGGATGACTTTTTTAAGCCCTTTTCCGGCCAGGATTTCACGTCTGCGCGAGTAAAAGATTTTCCGCTGGTAGTCCATCACCTCATCGTATTCGAGTAGGCTTTTGCGTACCTCGAAGTTGCGCTCTTCAACCTTCTTTTGTGCCTTTTCGATGCCCTTGCTTATCCTCTTGTGGTAGATTGGTTGTCCCTCTTCCCAGC
>CAZWME010000819.1:0-2797 GCA_964634515.1 uncultured Pirellulales bacterium
TTTAATTCCCCCAACGCCTTTGAACATAGCGCTCATCAAAGTCGCAGATTTCTCCAGAAAACCAGTCGCCAGCTCCAGTGGAAACATAATAGCCACACATATTAAATTGAAGAAATCATGCACAGTCGCAGCGCTGATTGCCCTCCTGAACTCATCCCGCCGGCTGACATGTCCCAAAGACACGAGCGTATTCGTCACCGTAGTGCCTATATTGGCCCCCATAATTATCGGTATCGCATTACTTACAGTAATGCCGCCCGCACCCACTATTCCGACTACCACCGATGTCGTAGTCGAGGAACTTTGGACTACACTGGTCGCCAATATACCAATAAATAAACCGACGAAAGGATTAGAAGTCGTCTTAATCAGATTTTCCGCAAAGCCTTTGCCAAAGCCTTTGAATGCCGCCCCCATTAGACTAATACTTACCAAAAAGAAATAGAGCAATACAGCAACCGAAAGTATTTTGAGGCCGGTTTTTACCGTGTTCTTCATATATATCCCTCTTTACGTTATTCCAGAGAGTATACGTTTCAATTGTGAAGGAAATATGAAGAGATTGTGAAGATTTGATGAAAAGAGAAAAATGCTACTATTTCGGAATTGTTACAACAACTTTTGTTCCCATGCCCGGTTCGCTTTCGATGTCAATTTTTCCATTATGAGCAAGAACGATGTGCTTGGCGATACCCAGCCCCAATCCTGTCCCACCAAGCTCACGTGAGCGTGCCTTGTCGACGCGGTAAAATCGCTCAAATACCCTGTCAAGGTGTTCCTTTGGTATTCCAATGCCGCTGTCTTGGACAACAATACTAACCACCTGATTCTGCTTGCTAAGTGATAATTCGATTCGGCCGGATTCTTTCGTATATTTTATGGCATTATCAATCAAATTTACCAACACCTGTTCGATTTTATCACGATCAGCTTTGATTCTAAGATCATCATCCTGTGAATCGATATTCAAAGTCAACTTTTTCTCAGAAAGCGCATGCCCGAATCCCAACGAAATCTCATCGATTAGCTTTTTCAGGTCAAAATCTGTTTTGTCCAAACAGTCCTTTGATAATTCAATCTCGCTGAGGCTTAACAAATCATCTACAATGTTTCCAAGCCTGTCGGAATGCTCTTTTATAATCGAAACAAATTTACCGGATTTTTCCCTGTCCCCCATTGCTTTACCTTCCAGGGTTTCTATATAACCCCTAATCAGAGTCAAAGGCGTTTTAAGTTCATGTGACACATTAGCAACAAAGTCCGTTCTCATCCTGTCCATTTGCTTGAGGTTCTCTATCTTCTGCTGCAATTCGTCCGCCATTGTGTTCAACGACCTGGCCAATTCTCCAAGCTCGTCTTTGCTTTTGACCTTTATCTTCCTGCTGAAATCACCCTTGGCAATCTGCTCAGCCGTTTCTTTCATTTGCCTTATGGGAAGGATAATACTCCTCGAAACAAAATATGCCACGATCAACGCTATCACAATCGCTGCAATTGCGCCGAACAGCACCACCCTGTATATGAGCTGTATTTCCAATTGGACCTGTGAAAGCGGCAGGGCAAAACGAACGATGCCCAGGATTCTATCGTCCTGCTCGACAAGAACAGCTACATACTTCATATTATAATTTAAAGTATCGCTGAAACGAGTACTCTGCCCGAAGCCTTCTTCAACAGCTTTAATAATTTCGGGCCTGTCGCTGTGGTCTTCCATCAGAGAGGGCTTTTTCTCGGAATCCGCCCAAACCATGCCCTGATTGTTAACAACAGTTATCCTCAAATCCAGTTTGTCAGCCAGGGGCTTGATCTTTCGCTGGATATCTTCGTACTTACCCTCGAGAAGATCACTTACTAAAATATCGCCGACCAATACCGCGTTGCTCTTAAGCTCCCTGGTAATTTTCTGCTCGAAATTATCACTTAGTCTTAAGCTGACAAAAAAATTCAGAACGAAAACAACAATAATGGTAAGGACAGCAAATGCACCGAAGAATTTCCAGACGATTTTCTTCTTCATTTATATTTCCCTGAACCTGTAACCAGCCCCTCTAACGGTCTCAATGTAGTTCTTGGCCGGGCCTAATTTGTGCCTTAGCGACTTTATATGCGCATCAACCGTTCTGTCATAAACCATAGTATCCTCGCCCGAAACTGCATCAAGTATCTGATCTCTTGAAAATACCGTACCGGGGCGGCGAGCCATGAATTCCAGCAGCTTGAACTCGGTAATAGTAAGTGAAATCTCTTTGTCTTTTACCGTCACCTTATGTCTTGTGCCGTCTATAACGACATCATCTCTTTCTATCCTGCTGCGGGGCTGTTGTTGTCGCCTCCTCCTCAGAACCGCCCGTGTTCTGGCGATTAGTTCTCTGGGACTGAAAGGCTTCGTAATATAATCATCGGCACCCAATTCGAGACCTACGACTTTATCCGTCTCCTGTGATTTGGCACTGAGAATAATAATCGGTATATGCGCCGTTACATCATCGTTCTTGAGAATCCTGCATACTTCAAAACCGTCGATAACCGGTAACATAATATCGAGAATGATAAGGTTCGGCTGTTGCTTTGAGGCCAGAGCAATCCCATCTTCGCCGTTCAATGCCTTTAGGGTCTCATATCCCTCTTCCTGAAGATTATATTCGAGCATTCCCACAATATCCCGGTCATCTTCAATTATCAGGATTTTGTCCTTGCTCATACCGGCCCCGCAAATCTTCCGAACATCAAAACCAATTGCTGAGTGACAATACTTACTTCTTTGCCGCGTCTTGTTTCTTTATTGCTTCGCGGATTT
>CAZWME010000820.1:0-2794 GCA_964634515.1 uncultured Pirellulales bacterium
CGAACACAAAAGAGGCTCGAATCCAATAAGAGATAGATAAGGAGAAAAAGACAATCCGGAGTTATCCGAGCCGAATGACTGATAACGAAAAAAAAGCAAGAATGAACGAATACGGCAAGGACATGGCAAGGATGTACCCTGACTTGCATGGTTCTATATCATTCAACTTTCAGGATGGTAAATATACAGGCAAGGCAAGAATAGAGTTGTGTATGGACACAAGGAGAACGAAGCTGGTTGACGGAGGTTATTAATCTAAATAATTGACAACTAAATAAGTAACTGAGGTATCGAAACCAAAGACCCTCAAGCGAACAGGACACAAGTCCTGCGCTTGGGGGTTTTTTTATTGCCGCCGCCGGGCTAACGGGCGAACAGGAGAAAAAAAATGGATAAAGAAGGACAAACGGGCACAGAGCAAGCTGGTGATGCCGACCAGAATACGGGCAATAATGACGCTACTGCTGACGTTCAGCAGGGCGACACGCAGGATGCCGCTGCGAATCAGGAAGCAGAAGGACTAAAGGCCGCCGCTGCTGCGGAACGCAAAAAGCGCCAAGATGCCGAGGCCGAGGCCCAGAGTTTAAAAGACCAGTTGGCCCTTGCAAATACTCAGCAGTCTCAGCCCCAGACTCAGCAAGAAAGAGCGGGCTTATACGCAGCAGTAGCAAAACAGTTTGGTATCGACCCTGAATACGCTACGCCGGAAGAGCAAGGCAAGATATTCGACGGTATGTTGCAGGTTCAATCGAGCCAGCAGGCTGAGCAGTCTTTTGTCAATTCACGTCCTGATTATGCACAGGTAGTGGGTATGAATGGCCCGGGCGGCCAATTTCAATACGCACCACCTTTACTAAGGGCATTAAAGGGAAATCCCGCTTTAGCCAGCGCCTTACAGAGCAGCCCTAACAAAGCTGTTCTGGCTTATGAGATTGCTTCCAAAGACCCTCAATATTTAGCGGAACAGGCAGAGAAAGCGAAGTCGCCTGATATTGCCGCTGCCGAAAAAGCAGAGGCCAAGATTAAGGCTGCAAACACACAACTTTCTGTGAGTGCCGCCAAAGGTGGCGGTGGAACACTTGATACGGCCGCCGCTGTTGCCGCTATGAGTGACGAGGAATTTCAAAAGCATAATCAAAAGATAATGGACAAAGCCGGGTAGAAAGGCAAATATGCCGGATGGATTAACGACAACCAATGAGGTCGATCCCGCTGTAAATGTAGCGTACCAAAGGACGCTATTACAGCCCCCGACCCCAAAGTATGTTCATAACAAATTTGCGCAGAAGTTCAGTATTGCCCGGAAATCAGGTAATACAATCAAGATGCGGCGATACAACAGGTATTCCGCCGCAACTACTCCGCTGACCGAAGGCATTACTCCGAACGGTCACAAACAGAGCAAGGTTGATTTACTGGCCACAGTGAGTCAGTACGGAGACTTTGCGACTATAACAGATGTGGTCGATCTGACTGTTCAGGACCCCAATATTACTATTGAGGTCACACGGCAAAACGACCAGATGTTGAATACTCTCGACCAGCTTACCAGGGACACCCTGGCCGCCTCAGCTTCGAGTACCACATGCACAAACGGTGAGCCCGTAGCAACCTTATTGAACAAAACGGACATCGACGCTGTAAGGGCCACGCTGCGAGGGAATGATGCCGACTATATGACGAAGCTCGTTAAGGCCGGGACCGGTCAGGGCACTTCGCCAATTAGACCGGCTTACTTTGCTATAGCCGATACGGACCTCGAAGATGACCTCGAAGGCGTAGCGGGTTTCAAGTCGATGGCGAATTACGCCGCACAGGCTGGTGTTGACGAAGCCGAATGGTGTGCCACTGGAAATATAAGGTGGCTTACCACGACTCAGGGCTACGTTACCGGCGGTGTATATTCATGTCCGGTCATAGCCAAAAGGGCCTATGGACCGGTTGATATAAACGGCGGCAATGCCCAGGCGATTATCAAGGGCTTTGGTACCGGCGGAACAGTCGACCCCTTAAACCAGCGCTCGACTGTAGGCTGGAAAATGTGGCAGGTAGCCAGAATCCTCAACGACTTATTCATTCACGTGCTGAAATGCACCAACGCTTAACAGCAGAAAGGAAACTATATTATGTCTGTAGAAATTGTTAGCGGAAAATTTATTGCGGCCAATGCTGTTGCGACTCATGTAGAGTGCGGTTTCATACCCGACCTTGTTCAGTGCATCAAGGCTTTGGGCGGCACGGAAGTTCATTACAAGTGGTCCAGGGCGCTTTACGAGCACGCTGCGGCCTTAACCGGGATGTACGGGTATCAAGTTGACGTTGCCCCCGTCCCTCTTGCGGATGCCGATAACGGATTCATACCGTATGACACCACGATTGAGTCCGTGATACTTCCCGCACCTGATTCTGATGGTGTTGTGATGGCCCCGACGTGCCTTGACTACGACGCTACTGCTACTTACGTCGCCAGAGATTTATCGGCGGGCGTAGAGGTATTGGGCAGCGTTGTCAGGCCGACAACTCATAACGGTTTTGTTTATGAATGCGTTGTCGCTTCAGGCGGCCTTTCGGGCGCAGAGCCGACGTGGGGAACGACAGTAGGCGGTAGGACCATAGCTGACAGTGGCGATGAGTGGATTTGCCGCATGGAAAGAATTGGCAGGCGTGGAGTCAAAGGCTTTACGGTTGGTGCAACTATTTCTGTCGATGGCGAATACTGGTTCTTCGATGCCCAGAAGCATGACAGGTTCAACTTCATGGGCGATGCCGATGTAGAGAATCCTGTGACCTTCGG
>CAZWME010000821.1:0-2794 GCA_964634515.1 uncultured Pirellulales bacterium
GAGAAGACGGTTTGTAATAATTTTACTCATTATAAGCATAAAACAGGTTCCGATTAACGCCTATTATGATTATTGGAACAAAACAGGTCAGTTTGAGTTTACAGATGCCGGAGATTGCACAATCTTTTTTATGGTTCTTCCGAATAATGAGCTGGTGAACCTGGCAGATCAGCTCTCTGAGGTGGCTTGGAGAGAAAAATCGTTTGGGCAGAGGCTCAAATTTGGGCTGCTGGGGGGAAATTTGTGCCTCTGGGGCCCCGAACGATTTTTCTCGTTCGTCCGAGACGACGATTGCACCTGCCCATTTCCCGGAAGAACCTTTTTTATATTCTGTTAGTCAAAGGAGTGTGTTTTTTATAGCTTTTTAAACAACGCTGCCGTAAGATGTTTAATCAAAAGACGTTAGCAAGCAAATTGTTGTTCCTGTTAGAAAGAAAGTGCCGGTGGATTTCTAACGGGGCCTGCAGATCCTGTGCCTTGACTGTGCTGCGGCGATTGGCTTGGATTCCTATGGCAGCATCAGGCATACAATAGACCTTATCACTTATTGCCTCAAGGGCGTCGGATAGGGTCATCATCTGTTTGCTTTTGATATAAGCCTTAACTTTGCTTGCTAAAATCAAAGATTCTTTGTTTGCCGTTCTGATATCCACCTTGTTAAAAGGTTAAACTGTAATTACGCCGAAACCGAATCCTTAAGTCCGGCACATCTTTGAGCGTTGTTATTACATGTAATCAGCGGAGTTTGCAAAAAAAATATGCTTAAAACGCCAAAGTTTTACAATAATCGGGCCCTCAGCACAGGTTAGTCGCGACGGCCTCAACCGGCAAGTCAAAGTTTTTCGTTTAAGTTGGTAAATTTTTATAATTTATGGAGTCTAATTTGACGAAAATATCCAAAAGAGAAGCGTTCGGCGGCCTTCTCTATCAAGGATGGAAGATTAAAAAGTGGGGATAATGAACGTTGAAAAGAGCATTTAATGCCTATGTTTGTTGTGGAGGAATAAAATGGCAAAGCGTTCCAAAAAAGCACATAGATCGCAGGCCAAACTGCAGGGGTACGTTGTTGTTGCCTTTGCCGATGATTTGGAGCAGGCCAGAGAGTTCAAATCTCTCCTGGAAGTCAATGATGTCTCTGCCATAATAAGTGAGCAGAAAGAACAATCATTAGGTTCCAAAGAAATCGCCGTAATGGTTCCAGAAGATTTTCTCGATGAAGCACACGTAATAATTGAGTCGCAGCAGGCATATGATGATTTCTATGATTTTGCTCTTGAAGACGAACACAGCGGCGATTTCGATGGTGAGTTATTTGAAGATGACTTTTAGCCTTCTAACCACCGGCGAATTCAAAAGAGCGAACAGTATCTTGTAATTGAAGCCGGCGTGGTTATTGACTGCTTTCGTATCCTACAAGTTAACAAAGTAAAAATACAGGTATGACATAAATGGATAAAGAGCATATTAACGAAGAGCGCCGTTGTGAACAAAACCGCAGGGAAAGTGTTGTTGACAGGCGTTTAGGGCTTGACAGACGGCGTGGACCCGGCAGACGACTGAGCGATGAACGAAAAGCCGCCGAACAAGGCCAGATGTCCGATGAGCAGTTTGAGTTTATTTTAGCTATCGATGAATATAAAAGAAAGAACTCAAAACGCTTTCCAACTTGGACAGAGGTCTTTGAGGTCATAAAGGCGATGGGCTATCGTAAAGTAGCTGAGCCGCAATCTCTCCAACCTTTTGTAAAAGACTCCACACCTGACACAGTCCCTTCGGAAGCCTGATTTTGTTGTTGTTATTCCATACTTGATACTGAATCCAGGAATATTCAGCCCGCCGATTTATGCGGCGGTTTTCCTCCCTCAATTTCACTGATCCACTCCTCAATCCCAATATTGAAGCGCAGCGTAAATCCCGACTACTCGGGAATCAATCAAAAAGCCCCCAGCGGGTCCTTTATAAGTTTACCCCCGGTGCTAGCTTACATGCTTTTCTGCCGGGGATCGGGGGCAGCAATCCTCAATCCCAATATTGAAGCGCAGCGCAAATCCCGACTACTCGGGAATCAATCGAAAGGGCCTCCTCAATTTTGCTGTTTACATTTTGATTTTTAATATTATCCTCGATGTTAGCTCACTTGCTTATCTATCAGGAACAGGAGAATTGCATGAAACAACGACAATTGCAATTGTCGCTTCTCAAAGACAAATACGGTATATGCACACTCCCAAACACCGCCCCAATCCCTGATTGGGCATTAACGCAATCTCTTGCCTCCATCACTCGTACAGAGAAAGAATTAACCATCGTATGCCGGCTGGAAATATTACCTTCACAATATCAATCCGGCCTCAAATGGCGATGTTTCAAAATCGATGGCAGCTTCGACCTGAACCAGATAGGCGTAATTTCTTCAATATCATCACCTTTAGCAGATGCCGGTATCAGCATCTACGTAATCTCAACCTGCGACACCGATTATTTCCTTATACAAGAGCAGAACCTCGAACAAGCCATCTCATTCCTATCCAACTCCGGCCACTCCATTACAAAATAATAATACCATTCCTTATGTAGGATGGGCTTTAGCCCATGCAGTTGCTATAAAATCTGTCATTCCTCCGTAGGGGCAACCCCACGTGGTTGCCCTGATTTGTCACCCTGAGCGCAAGAGCCTGCCCTGAGCAATACCGAACGGATCGAAGGATACTCATTTTTGATTGCAAAGGTTAATCCAGAAATGATATAGAGTAATCGGATTTATTTTTATACGTGAATGAGTAGATTTGTATTC
>CAZWME010000822.1:0-2788 GCA_964634515.1 uncultured Pirellulales bacterium
ATAAAAAGGTGTATTGGGAATACAGTATAATAGCTGCCAGCGTAGAGCGGATAGCGTATAGCGTTTAGCGTGTATAGCATAAACTCTAAATCCTAATATCTAAATCCTAAACAAACTCGAAATCCAAATGACTCAAATTCAAAACAACTCCTTCTGAGGGGAAAAAACCCATTCGACTACGCTCAGGGCAGGCTCTGCTAAAAGCAAGCAGCCCTCTATAATTAGACGAGTGTGCAGTTTTGAGTCGAAAAATTATCCGTTTCTCGTGACCCGTGACCCGTAACTCGTTATTTGAAAAGGAGATAAAAATTTTGGAAATATTTTATTTTTGTTTTTAACTGTGAGCGTTTTTGACTGAAAATGGCTTGATTTTCGAGGTGTGGATGAGTAAATGAGTGGATGAGAGAATGAAGGGGTATATAGCATTTCTACCGAAGGCCAGCAAGAGCATCAAACAATCACGCAGGAAGGGACGGAGTGAAAAAAATTAGTGCGAACCGCTGGTAGAAATGCGGTGGGCATATTGCAATCACACAGGATTGTATCAACACGGGAAAAACGGGTAAGAGGTCTAAAGGACCCAGTGAATGAAAAAGACAAAGAGGATGTCATACGACTTGGACAGAACGTTCATACCACACAAACATTTTCAAAGAAAGAAACCCTCAAAAGATCGTGTTCATCTTATGAGGGTTCAATTACGAAACTGCTAACGCTGCGGATAAGCGGAGGCCTTTAGGCCATCCCACACGATCCCGATGTTAGATTTAATCATAATATAGAGATGTTGGACCTTGATTTACTAAGAAACACTTTCAAATACAGCATCGCAGTTGCACTCTTTGCACTTAGCTGAAACAATCTGAGGTCCTCCTATTCCGCCGTCTTCAGACGAAACATTAAAATAGGTAGATTCATTAAAGTCGCCCCAACCGGAACTGCCATATACGGAACCATATTCTACGGCAGTTAGTGTCTCTGATGTATCACATGTGGGACAACGTAATGTAACAGTATTCTTATCTATTGTGCCCATGATATGCCTTCCTTAACATTACATTCAATTACTTTGATCTAACGGACTGCTCACAGGCCGCGATGTACGAGTGGTGCTTGTGAAGCAGCGATGTTAGCTGTCGTCTTCGTCAGTTTTTTTTACAACATTTTTTCGAACAGAAATATTTATGTCCATTAGACCTTTTCTGGCAAAGCGATTTACTCGAGTAAGTTTTCCTGCTTCTTTCGTATATAGAATATCAATAAGAGTAATCAAATCTCGTCGGCGTTTTGGATCCAAGCTCATCAACTTTTCATCCCCTTCCATTTGCATTCTAATTCTCTTACGATTTACCCTTGCCAGTCTTCCTTGTTCGTAATCATTATAGGCACTCGCAAAAGTTTGGGCAGCTTGTGGAAGGTATTTAATTGCCAACCAAATGATCAGTAGAATCTCTGACTGTTTTAAATATGAAAGAGTTGTTTCTAAGATTAACTCCCATGAGCCTTCTTTAATCCTCGAAATTTCAAGGTGACCATATTCTCTTCTGGCATACGATCGTAATCCTTCAGGGGTGAGCCTGCCATGAATATGATCTATAAACTCCAAAAATGCACTCAAATCACGAATGCTGATATTTTTATTGGATATCTTAATAACTAGCTCAACGACTGAGTCATCGGGTAAGTCTGGAGGTATTATTAGGTACCGAAGTTCCTCAAGAGCATTTCTCGGGTTGGGGATAGCTAGGTATTCATTCATGAGCTATTCTCCTATACAGCTAACACCGCTAATCAGACGCGCGGCTTTTTGCGTCGGCTGAATTAGCCTTGTTGGGCGGCACGTCCTCAGGTTGGCGAGAGTTGAAGTTCATTGCCTTTACCATCTATCAGAACAAAATGAAGGTCCTGAGAGACAAGGCCGCATATGAGATATCGATCAGACTGTGTACCATGTTCATAGGCGGTGATCGCCGCCTTTAGGGCCTGTATGACCGAATCGAAGCCCTCCCTGGTACTCTTGTAAAAGACAAGGGATCGCAGTTCGGATCTGGCCATGAGAAGCTTGGAGAAATCATAAAGGATCACTTTGATATCCGTGTTCCACTCGCATTCGAGAACGAGAACAGCCCGCTTTAATGGTACATCGGAGGAAAAGTAGCCATTACTGTCACGAAAGGCGCCAGTTGTTTCCAAAAAACAAACATCATAAAGAAATTCACAATTCTGGGGCTGTTCATATGTCAACCGAACATCGAAACCGAGCTTCTCTGACAGTTGGTGTAATTCGGAGTATAACCGAGCGGTGTATGGTGTACTATGGTTCTTCTCTTCAATCGACCAGGTATCGAGATCTCTGAATGCAGCACTTACAGATCCGATAGCTTGGTTAATTAGCCTGTTAAGATTCATAGTTCCGTGCATCTAATTTCCCATTGAAGTTTCGCCCAACGATGCAAATAACCGGACGCAAATGAAGCGCAGCGGAATTTGCGGTCAGAGTTAATTTGCCTTGTTAGCTGTTTTGGATTGTACTGCACAATCATATATAACTCTGGATCCATCTGGCTCTGTTCCAAATACTAATGCCCTTAACCCATCTGTTTCTAAATCCTTTTTGTTCTTGCCTCTATAAAATCTCCCAACTCCTCTATCGGTCTTAGGAAAATCAGGCATATCTACAATCCAAGAAACAGCCCATACAGTCTCTCCATTTTCTAATTGAAATGATCCTATTATTGAAGTTCCCATAGTTCGTTTTCCAGGCCATCCAGACACACTTACTGCTGGC
>CAZWME010000823.1:0-2783 GCA_964634515.1 uncultured Pirellulales bacterium
AATGCACTGCCTGGCAAAATCCTCTTCTTTCAGAACCTGCAGGAGGTGACGTCCTAACCCAAATTCATGAAATTTTCTCAAAAAACTGGTTAATTTTTGGTTTGTAAAATTATAATATTCATGATTACAGGATATTAGGGTTTGTGGGTGCGGCAAATTACGTTTGTAGTGCCATAAAATTACTGGATGGTCTTGACAGGGCTATCCAGCCGTGGTATGAATATCGCCATGTTTATCAGGGCATCCATACAGGACAAAAACGAAACAGCTTATAAGACCTTCAAGCTGGTCGAATCTTTTCGTACGGAACGGGGACCTCGTCAACGAACAGTGCTGAATCTTGGCGCTGGTTTCTCTCTTCCGGAATCACAGTGGAAAGAATTGGCCAATCGCATTGAAGAAATTATAACCAAGCAGGAAAGTCTTTTTTCATATTCTCCTGATATAGAGAGGTTAGCGCGGAAGTATGTTCGCAGGATCATCAAGCAGGGCACAAGAGATGTTCTAACCGGCATTCGTGCCAGGGCGTTGCCGTTGGAGGGTGATACCGGACATACTCCGGATTATCATCTCGTTGATATCAACAGCGTGGAAAATGAGGAGCCCCGATCGGTGGGGGCAGAACATGTGGTTTTAGAGACGATCAGGAAGTTGGGATTAGAGAAGAAACTGCTGGATTTGGGGTTTAACCGTCCCTGGAAGGATGTTGCTATTGGCGTAATTGCAGGCCGGTTGATCAATCCATCGTCAGAGCTTGGCGCCCATTGGTGGCTGCAAAATAAAAGCGGCATTGATGAGTTGCTGGATACGGACTTCAGTTTACTGTCGCAAGACAGGGTTTACCGGGTATCGGATAAGCTATTGAGTCACCGCGATGAGCTTGAGGACTATCTGAGTGGCAAGGAGCGGACTTTATTCAATCTTCAGGAGACGGTTATTTTGTATGATTTGACGAATACGTTTTTTGAAGGCACGGCGAAGCACAATAGTAAGGCAAAATTCGGAAGATCAAAAGAAAAGCGTTATGATTGTCCATTGTTGACCCTTGGGTTGGTGCTGGATGGCGATGGTTTTTCCAAACGCAGCCTGGTTTTTGAAGGAAATGTGAGCGAGCCCCGGACTCTGGCGAAGATATTGGAGGGATTGGAAAAACAACCTTCGCTGTTGAAGCCTTTGGTAATTATCGATGCCGGGATAGCCACGGATGACAATCTGAAGTGGTTGAAGGAAAATCAGTATGATTATCTTGCCGTATCGCGACGAAAAAAACGAGAGATACCAAAAGAGTTGTTGTCGCGCATGGTAGCGGTTAAACATGACAGGCAAGACAGGGAAGCGATAAGCGCTGCTCTTGTGAATGAAGAAGATAATCAGGAGGTTGAGGTATGGTGTCATTCTGTCGGGAAAGAGAAGAAGGAAGAAGGAATCAATAACCTGTCTCGACAGCGATTCGAAGATGGCCTGAAAAAGATAGAGGCTGGACTGACCAAGAAAAACGGAACAAAACTTTACCAAAAAGTGATTGAGCGGATAGGCCGCTTGAAAGAGCGTTACAGCCGAATGACGCGTCACTTTGAGATAAACGTTGAAAAGGACGACAAAGACGTAGTCACCGCGCTGACCTGGAAATGGAGAGAGGACACGGAGAATGCCAACGGTGTTTATTGCCTCCGCACAAACAGGCAGGGATTAGACGAGCAGCGTCTTTGGGATTTGTACAATTTAATAAGGGATGTCGAGGATGCTTTCCGCTGCATGAAATCCGATCTGGGGTTACGACCGGTACGTCATCACAATGAACAAAGATCCGATGGGCATCTGTTTATCACTGTGATTGCCTATCATATCCTGCATGCGATTCGGTTCAAATTGAGAAAGAAGGGTATCCATGACAGTTGGTCAACAATTCGGGAGAGATTATCTCTCCATATCCGCACCACGACCACTCTAAAAAAGGAGGATAACCAGGCGATCCATGTTCGGAAATCTTCACGACCGGAGCCCTGTCAAAGGCTTATTTATCAGGCTCTGGAAATTGCCGAGGTTCCTGGCCGGACGGTAAAAAATATGTTTTGAATTTTTGTAGTGCCAGAAAACGAGATGCCGAGACGCCAAGTTATTGATATGGCAAAGTATTTTTTCACTCTTCATGAATTTGGATGAAGATCGCCGCATAGATCAATTGAGTATGTTTGAAGAATAACCACCTTCAGGTGGTTCATAATCAGACCGCTTTGAGCGGTTCACATTTACAAGCCTCCGGCTTTGCCGGAGGTAAGGTGACTAGCGTGCATCAGCGATTACGTTCGCAGATACAACGAATAGAAAACGAGATTGAGCATTTAAAGCAAACATCCAAGGCGCTGCCGGATAGAATTGATATTTCATCACTCGAAGATTACAACTGTTTTCAGAAGATATGCGATGAAAGTAAGAACCTGTTTGATTTTGTCACCAGCAGCGCCTGGAATGCGCGTAAACAAATGACACAATGGCTGCTGCCGTTTTATGAAAACAAAAACGAAACGGTTGATTTGTTTTATGCGATTACGAACTGCCACGGCTGGGTTAAAAGCGACACTCAGACAGTCACCGTTCGGCTTGAAGCGCTTGAGCTGCCGAGTCGGAGGGCTGCTCAAATACAACTTTGTCGGAAGCTGACCGAATTGGGTGTCACCACGCCCGCCGGGAAACTTCTCAAAATTGAAGTCGGAGCTTCACCGACCAAGTAAGCGAGTGTCCAAAAAATAGGGCGATTTTGAGCCTGAAATAACGAGGTCTGA
>CAZWME010000824.1:0-2223 GCA_964634515.1 uncultured Pirellulales bacterium
TGAGGGTATCGAGTTTATATTTTGCGGGCCATTCATCGCCGAGCCGCATAAGGGCCCGGATGGCTGTGGGGGCGGTATAGAAAACTGTAACGCCGAATTTGTCACAAATTTGCCAGAAACGTCCTGCGTCCGGATAAGTAGGTACTCCCTCAAACATCAGTGAGGTGCCGCCGTTTGCGAGTGGGCCATAGACGATGTAGCTGTGTCCGGTTACCCAGCCGATGTCGGCGGTGCACCAGTAAATATCGTCTTCGTGAATATTAAATACGAGTTTGTGTGTGAGGGCGGTGTGCAAAAGGTATCCGCCTGTCGTATGTACGACACCTTTTGGCTTGCCGGTTGAGCCTGATGTGTAAAGGATAAACAGGGGGTCCTCGGCATTCATAGGTTCGGCATCACATTGTTCGGCTGCATTAACCATCTCGTCGTGATACCATAGGTCCCTGCCGTCTTTCATATTGCAGGGTTCGTCAATGACTTTAGTGACTATTACATTTTCAATTGTAGGTGTTTTTTCCAGTGCAACGTCGGCGATATCCTTGAGCTTGATGTGCTTGCCGGCCCGCAGTGAGACATTTGATGTAATAAGCATTTTGCAGTCGGAGTCATTGATGCGGCCTTCAATGGCTTCGGAGCTGAATCCACCGAAGATGATTGAGTGAATCGCGCCGATGCGTGCACATGCGAGCATAACGATAGGAAGTTCGGGGACCATCGGCATGTAAATAGCCACACGATCACCTTTCTTTATCCCCTTTGATTTGAGAACATTGGCAAATTTACAAACGTCTTTATGCAGCTCTTTGTAGGTGAATTTCCTGACGTTGTCTTCGTCTTCACCCTGCCAGAGCAATGCGGTCTTGTTCTCGATAGGTGTTCCCAGATGCCTGTCGAGGCAGTTATATGTAACGTTCAATTGGCCGTCGGCAAACCATGTGTGCTCAATTTTACGGCTTTTCGTGTCCCACGTATAGCGAAGACTCTTCGTGGGTTCGGTAAACCATGAGAGGGTTTTTGCTTGTTCCAGCCAGAACGCATCCGGGTCGTTAATAGACTTTTCCCACATCTGCTGATATTGCTCTGCGTTGTCGATATGAGCATTGTCCTTAACTGATGCCGGCGGGGGAAATGTCCGATTTTCTGTCATTAAAGAGTTAAACCCTTTTTCTTGTGCCATAACTTTCTCCTTTGAAAACTGAGGATTATTGTTTCTTTGAAAATATTATTAGAATTTGTATTTCATGCTCAAAATACAATATGTTAAGTCTTTATCGGGGTTGATCGATTTGTCCATTGTTATCTGGTAGTAAAAACCCGGGACGAAAGTCAGATTGTCGGTTAAGTTGAATTTTGTTGAAAAGCCGAAGGCCGCATACGACCAGTCATGGTCTGTAGCTTTACCGCCAAGGCCATCATGATAAGCGATTTCTCCGGATACATGGAGGGGGGCCGGCAACTCAACTACATCCAGGTCATAGCCGAGACCGAAACGATGCACCCAGCCTGTCACATCGTCATGAAGATAGCCGCTGCCCGCGGGGTATTCATAATGAGCGATATATTTAGGGATGATACCTTCTGGGATAATATTCGGCCAGGAAAAGGCAAATATCCACTCGTATGTAGTATTGGCTACGTTGTGGGCCAGGCCGGTGTAGTGTTCATATCCGACGCTGAGATTATAGTTTGTGGCGTAAGTTTCATCTTCAAATAATGTACTTTTATAGTAAGGTCTGTAATCGATTCTCTGACTGTCAACATAACCGCTTGCTGTGGCATTTCGGTGTGTAACTTTCAAACCAAAACCTGTGTCGTACAAGTCGAGGTCGATGGTTTTGAAAAGCCCGCCTTGTTGGCCATAGCCATAAAAACCTTTAGTCAGCCACTTACTCATATAAGTTAAATCGAGAGTAACACCCAGCTGCTCATCTTCTGCATGTGCCATACTCACAACAAGTAAAGATAACACGATAGTCAACAAAACTCTTTTCTTCATTAATATTTCTCCTTATAGAATTATCGAAGTATGATAAACCCATTGAAATGAAAGCCGATATTATATGCGAAGGCGGGATATTGTCAAGTGCTGTAAGCGGAAATTATCGAATATGAGAAAATATTGTTAAATTATTGCCGATATTTATTAAAAAAGAGCAAAAAATCCCCCTGCTTTCTTGCCTGCACCTGTGTTTGCCTCGACACAGGTGGCGCAGGTACAGGTGC
>CAZWME010000824.1:2233-2779 GCA_964634515.1 uncultured Pirellulales bacterium
CAAGAAGGGGCGCTCTTTATTTACAGATGAAATTTCCAGACATTTCCGCGTTTTTAGACGTGACTCTTTGACCGGCTGTTAAATTGCTCATCAGGAGCAGGAGAAAAAAAGCCTCATAGCTACAAACAGCCTCACAATCTGAAATCCCTGTCAATCCCAATATTCAATTGAAATGTAGGGGCAATCCCCATTCTTGTCATTGCAGGGAATCACGATATAATCGGGCCGATGCGGCAATATCATTTTTTATAAAAATTGTCATTGCGAGCACCTCACTTGATTCTCAGGATGCATACAAAAAAAAATGGTAAAGAATGTCATTGCGAAGGAGCGCAGCGACTGCGGCAATCTCAACCCTTACAATACGGAAAATGTCTATTTCATTAGGAGCGAAGCCGTTGAGCTTGTCCTCGATTTTAGCTAACTTGCTTCCCTGTCGGGAGCGGCAATTTATCCCCAAGGGACCTTCATTATTTACAAAAAATTGTCATTGCGAGCACCTCACCTGATTCTCAGGATGCATACAAAAGAAAATGGTAAAGAATG
>CAZWME010000825.1:0-2765 GCA_964634515.1 uncultured Pirellulales bacterium
TAAACGAATTGAACGTAAACAAATTCTTTGGGTAACGGGTTTCCGCAGTAAGAATTGATCTGAAAATGAAGAAACTATAAGTGTTAAAATATAATGATAGAGTTTGAATTTTGTGCGAATAGAAAAGGAGACAAAGAATATGCCCTGGGTAAATGAGGATATGTGTGTGGGCTGTGGTGTATGTGTTGATGAATGTCCGGTGGCGGCGATTACACAAAAAGAGAACCAAAAAGCAGTTATTAACGAAGACGAATGTATTCGGTGCGGTCGATGTCACGAAGTATGTCCCGAGGAAGCTGTTCGGCACGATAGTGAAAGGATTCCGGATGAAGTTGAAGCAAACGTAGAAAAAAGTAAAAGTCTCTTGAAACATTTTGAAACCCTCCAGGAACAGCAGGCATTTCTCGAACGTATGGTTCGGTATTTTAAGAAGGAACAAAAGGTGGCTGGCCTTACTATAGAGAAACTAATTGCTATGAAGACCGGCTTGGACGATGGGACAAAAACCGATATCACGGGATAACTTTCGGATTTATGGCAAGATTGACCCACAATTAAAAAAAGAGGAGCTTTTGTGAAGGAAATAGTCGTTATAAGCGGAAAAGGCGGAACTGGTAAAACAAGCATCGTGGCAGCCTTTGCGGCCCTTGCGAAAAATGCAGTGTTCGCTGATTGCGATGTTGACGCCGCGGATTTGCACCTGGTTTTAGAGCCAAAGATTAAACAAAAAAGGGATTTTTCCGGCGGCAGACGGGCAACAATAGTCGCAGAAAAATGCACTGGGTGCGGTAAATGTCAGGACCTTTGTAGATTCGACGCCATACATTTCAATGGCCAAGCGAATGAGGTGGTTGATAGGACGTTTACCATTGATCCTATTTCGTGCGAAGGCTGCAAGGTATGTGTGGAGTTTTGTCCGGTGGATGCGATTGAGTTTAGTGATTGTATAAATGGACAGTGGTTTATATCGGATACACGGTTTGGACCTATGGTTCACGCCAAACTCGGAGTTGCTGAGGAAAACAGCGGCAAATTAGTAACCTTGATTCGCAAAGAAGCAAAGAAAATAGCACAGGAGCAGAAAAAGAATTTGCTAATAGTCGATGGTTCGCCGGGAATAGGCTGTCCCGTAATTGCGTCAATTACGGGGGCAGATCTGGTGCTGGTAGTTACAGAACCGACCCTTTCCGGAAAACATGATTTAGACAGGGTCTCTAAGCTTACGGCAAACTTTGGCATTGAGACTTTAGTTTGTGTCAACAAAGCAGATATAAACCCGCAGATAACAGGTCAAATAAGCGAAGAGGCCCGGCAGCGAGGATTAAAGGTTATAGGCAAAATCCCTTATGATGAGGCCTTTACAAAGGCCCAGATTATCAAGGCAAGTGTAGTCGAATATACAGGAGGTGCCATAACAGAACAGATAAAAGCATTATGGAGACAGGTTACTTATGCCCTCGGCTGAGCAAAAACTGAAGACAGACAAATCGAAGGCATCCAGATTTGATTTTGATGTCGTAGCAGACGTATATGATCGATGGTATGAAACAGATGAAGGAGCAATGTATGATCACTTGGAGAAAAAGGCTGTTTCCAAATACCTTCGGCAAAATACTCATGGAATGAAATTGTTAGAGGTTGGATGCGGCACAGGCCACTGGAGCCAGTTTTTTAGTGACTTGGGTTTTGAGGTTACAGGTGTTGATATTTCAGAACGTATGATAAAGATAGCACAAGGCAAAAATATTGCCGGACCGTCGTTTCAACTAACAGACGGTCATTCTTTGCCGTTTGCCGATAACAGTTTTGATGTAACCGCAGCGATTACGACCCTGGAATTTGCAGGCAATGCTGAGTTGGTATTGCAGGAGATGGTACGCTGTACTCGCAAGCCGTCAGGACAATTGCTCGTAGGTGTACTGAATGCGTTGGCACGATTAAATCGCAACAGACAGCAAACCCCTGAATCGTTATATGCAAAGGCCCGGCTGTTTTCTCCAGGACAGATAAAAAAACTTTTACAGCCGTATGGTCAAACACATATAGCTACAGTTGGATTTGTTCTCAGACAGAAGCGCCTTTTACCCTTGTCACCGTTTATTGACGCGGTTGGCCGGTTTTTGCATTTACCATACGGAGTTTTTATTGCAGGTCAGGTGAGATTATGAAAGTACAGGCAGAAAAATTACAGTAAAGACGCATCTATAAGGAATATGTAAAAATGTTTTAAGGGACATGGATTTAGAATTTTTTGCACATGGCAAACACAAAATTGCGGCTGAAAAACTATTTGAAACTAAGAACGCGATTTTTTTGGATGTTCGTAGTAAAGAAGAGGTAGAGTTAATAGCTTTTCCATTAAGATTTCAAGCTGAATGTATCCATATTCCCACTGATGAAATTCCTGACAGATTATCAGAGATACCGAAAGATAAACCGATAGGCGTTTTTTGTTCCGCAGGAATAAGAACAGCAATTGTTTACGTTTTTCTAAAAGTAAACGGCTATGATACTATAAGGATACTTACGGGTGGCTATGAAACTCTAATAAATAAATTAAAACCAGGCGAGATTTGGAAAGCTGCGAAATGATTATGCCAATTGTACTTATAGTAATATTCTCGATTGCTGTTTTGATGACTATAACCGGGCGAGGAGGCGGCAATTTCTATGTTGTTGTCCTTGTTATTACTGGTTGGACGATGCACCAGGCTGCAACTATGGGGCAGTTTATTTTGATGCTTGCAGCCTGCGCCGGGATGTTA
>CAZWME010000826.1:0-2763 GCA_964634515.1 uncultured Pirellulales bacterium
CAGCACAAACACTAAGATTAACCTTTTCATAATGTTCTCCTTTCACCCGTTTACTTGTAATGAATTAATTAACGGTTCCTGTTCGAAATAATTCTGAATATTCCAAGAATTAGCATGCATATAATCCCTAAACAAATTATGCCGTAGACAGGGTCATCCTGGTGCCACAAAAGGACTTCAATGCTTCGAGAAAACAACTTAAATAAACGCGATTTGATTATCAGTACGATAACCAGAATCAACAAAAACAGTGGCAGAATATTTTCCCATCGGATCCTCATAATCGGCTTCCTCCCTTCGAATTGTGCAAAGTCATGATGTTGGTCTGCTTATTCGGTGGGGTGTGTAGGGACAAATATTCTTCAAGCTCCTTCTCCAGTTGCCCCAGAAGCAATATTTTGATTGGTTCACCACCTGGTCTTAGCTGCAGGGATTTTAATTTACGCAAGAGTTTCACTTTTACATTGTTAGTGGGAACAATTATCCACAACGGGATATTAACAGCAGCAGCTTTTAGCGCGTTATCAACACCGTGACGAGATGTGGTTTCAATCTCACATGCGAGGACAAACTGCTTTTCCCTGGCAAATGCATCAATGTAAGTAACGATGCCGTTTTTGCAGTATTTATATTCAAGATATACTTCACTAAAGAAACCACGTAAAGTAGTTCCAGTTCTATTTCCCATCATATTATGTAGAGGATTACCTCGCATTTAGTCGCTCCTTGGATTATTGTCATAATCTCGCAGAATTTTTTTACCTTGTTCTGTTGGTCCCAACCTAATCGTGCAACGCCCCCGACCAACCGTTTGCAATTTGTATTCTCTGATTAATCTTTTATCTATTAGTATTGGACGAACTTTCTGAAATGTATTGGGACTTGTCTTCGCAAGTTTTGGATAATCACTGGAAGGTCGCATCGGATTTTCAACAATAGCTTTAAGAAGCCTCAATTCAGCAGCAGTAATCTGACTTGAATAGCTATCGTTGTTTGCCAAGTCGGCTTTGGTGCTACCAGTACTATACGAACCAAAAAATTCCAGCGAAGGAAGCACTTTTCCACTTCTTAACGACTTGATGCTTTCATCAGCTTCACTGTCTGTAATAATTACACTTTTATTATCCATAATTTCTGCTCAAAATATTATTTCGATGGCAATAATTTCGTATTTGTAACATTGTGAATACTGCTGTCCGCTTCCTGGTCAGAAACGTGTTTGCCTTTTATTTGACTTACCAAGGGCACACTAAAAAGAAATGGATAACGCCAATGGCCTTCTCCGGCCTGACCGACGAACAGGCCTGGTACCATATGATGTGCGCACCAGGTAATTTGTTCTGAATTCAATCCAACAAAATGCCCTGCAGTTGTATATTCGGCCAGCGAACCACACCTGCCAATGATCTTCGTGGAAGTAAGATTTGGGATATTGGTTGACAGGTCGTTTGTAGTAAGAACCGATATTTCCAGTCCGATGCCAGTACCCCGGACCAGACCGGTTAGATCTATCAGAGCATTACCTCCGTAACTGCCGCTTTCCTTTCGTTTACTGAAACAACGTTGTCCTTCATCAAAGCTGATCCATAGGTCCATTAGGGGATTTGAAATTCCACGAGCGATACGCGAAATAAATTCGGCAGTTATTAGATAATTTAAAATGAGGTCTTTCCCAGCCTCCGGCAGTCCCGTCAGTTCCATTACTAAATGCTGCTGTGCTAGTTCATGTACATCCCAGCCACGATGATAAGCAAGCATTTCAGGTCCCATAGTGAGCAAAATAGCTTCCAAGCTGTCGAGTGTAGCCTGCCTTGCCTGAGGATTGGCATTACGGTTCGCGCGAACGGCTTCAAACAGATGAAATAATGTAGGGAATTTTTGATCTCCATCCAAGATGCCGTATTCCATATATAGTTTGATAATGGTACTTCTGAGCAGTGTTGAGGCCCTTGGAGGCAGATTGAACACTCTAACCAAAGAATCTGCGGCCACGGCGGCGTATTCAATTGGTTCGACGCCATATGGAACCTGCAAAGGGTTGATGCGAAATTTTCTACCGCGGATAATCTTTAAGTCTATCCCCATCCGAGCAAAAATTGGCCTTAGAGACCGAAATTCTTTCTTTCGAAGATCTATCAACCAAAGGCCTTGAACATATGGTGCAATTTGTATGGAATGATATTTGGAAACATTTGTTTTGCCCCCTCCAGTGCCAGCAACCATCAACGTGCCGGCATTGAAATACTGCCGGAAGGTTGTAATTTTATCGTTCCATTGATCATATCCAAATATAAAATCGCCATCATGAAGCTTTTGAGGCAGAAAAGGCGTTCCACTAAACGCAATCCTCCGGAGCTGCTTTTTTACGCGTTCTTCTATTCTATGAACTATAAATGAATCCAGAATGCCGTTGTGATAACATTCAAGTAGCTGCTGACCCTCGAGGTCGCCAAAGACATTCAGCTCTATGCCGGTCAAAATAGTCTTGTCAAAATCACTCAATATATTTTTTTTGTCCATCTCTGTGTTCCTCGGTATCGGCAAAAGGTAATAATAAAATCTGCCCTGCGGTAAGCCACCGTTCTTTGCGAATGATTTTGCCGTGACAGCTTTTGCAAAATGGGATTGTTCGGCCGTCACGTAGTTGAAGGTAGTGAGCATGTTTCCGACATAATGAAGCCCCACAGCCTGAAGGGTGGGGATTCTCTGTCCCTCCACAATGCTGGTGACATTTGATGCAGCTAATGGCCCCGCATTCAGTAC
>CAZWME010000827.1:0-2763 GCA_964634515.1 uncultured Pirellulales bacterium
CGTGACGTAGTCCTGCGTTGCAAAGGCCGCTATTATTGCAAGAGCAACCAGCTCGTCCATATGTGCATGTCCCTGAACAAGACTTTTTATTGCATGATAGACGATGGGAGCACCGAGCAGTATAGCCCCGGCCATTGCAAGAAACTCAGCGTTGAAGCTGCTGCTGCCGTAAATGAGCTTTGCGATGCCGCTGTTTATCAGCAGCACTCCACCGGCTAACGTTCCTAATAGAGCCATACTAACGCGAATCTGCTTGCCGTGAGTGTGCTCGGCGGCGATGTCATCCTGAAAATGTAAATGTTGGTGAGCCATAATTTCGTATCTTTTTTATTTTTCTTGAATATTAAGATTCAGCTAATTTTTAATTCTCTGGAGTCGTTTGCTGTTCATTGGTTTTCGGTTTTAACTTGGGGTCTCTGTTTATAAGAATTCGCCATTCCGTCCCCTTAGGAATAACAAATTTCTCATTAACATTGTTGAAAATGTTTTCTATTGCGTCCTGATAGATTTTCTGAATAACAAGCTCCGGATGTTTGCGATATTCGGGAAGCAATACCATGAGATATTCGGCATTGGCTCTGGCATTTGATACGACTTTGCTTTGGTAGGACCTTGCCTGGGAGATTTTCTCCTGAGCTGTACCTGCCAATTCTGACCACAATAACTCCTTTTCTTCTTCACTGACTGTATCATCATATAAGGCCACAAATAATTTTTCCGCCACAGGACCGGCGGTCTCATTCAGGGTGCTTTCGGCATAAGTCCTGGCGGCGTTTATTTTTGTTTGACGGTCCTGACTGGCAGTAACTAATGCCTGAAACTCCTTATCGACCTGCCGTGGCCAGGTCTTTTCTGTAAGTTGTACCTGCACAACTTTTAAGCCGCTTTCTATCGTGTTGAGTTTTTCCTGCACCAATTCTTTGATATCTTCTGTTAGCCGTGCTACTTGCTCGTACATAATATCGTCAATAGTATAATTCACTGTTGCGGTTACTATCGCATCTTCAAAGATATTTTGCACAAGCGGCGTTATACTCTCTATTACAACATCAAGATAAATATCGCCCGGCTTTACATCTTCGACGCGCATATTCTTATAGAACCGTTCGGGGTCATCAATCTGATAGGTTAGCCGCCACTTACAATGGACGATATTGTAGTCACTTCCACTCGATCCAGATATGTTCTCATCCTGTCTTTCACTTCGTGTAATACAATAACCATCTTTTACGGGGTCCAGTTCAGGAAAGAATCTGGTCTTTTGGATAGAGGGATCCATTAGCATTTCTTCTTTACTTTGGTAATACCAAAAAGACCTTATGGCCAAATCCACCTTCTTCTCTACAGGGATTTTTACCATCTTATCCACCGGATATGGTATTATCCAGTACGGCCAGGTTCTGGGCTTGAGAACTCTGCCCTCGCCAACTCCGCGAATCTTTCCGAATCGTAAAACAAGGGCCTGCTCGTCGGAGCCGACTGTCTTAAAGCCGGAGGTCAGGAATGCGAGGATAAGCACCGCCATTATCACTTTCAGGATGACGAAGCTGATTCCCAATGCTTCCGACAGCGACCTGCCGGCAGCATCAAGTTCTACGGGTTTGGATTTATCTGGTGTCTTTTGTTGTAAATCCTTATCACTATTTTTATGTTCTTCAGCCATAATCTTGTGTAACTTTTATTTCATTTCGCACAATAAAATTTACGTTATTCTTACTGTTTAGGTTTCAGGGACGGGATTTCCTTTAAAAGTTTGAAAGGTTCCGAATCGGCCGGAATAACGATAGTTGAGCGTTCCTTTAATATCTTTTGCAGACTGTCGATATCACGCAGGAACATTGCGAGTTCAGGATCTTCTTTCAGCTTTTCATAATGCCTTGCGGCTTCGGCATCACCCTGCCCTCGGATATCCAGGGCCCTTGCCTCTGCAGTGGTACGCAGAACAGACTTCTTGAAATCGGCATCGCCCCTTATCCTGGTTGCCTGGCCCTCACCCTCGGAAATGGTAGCTTTGGTCTGCAGGCTTCTTGCAGCTTTCATCCGCTCGAATACTTTCACTGTGACGTCTTTACTGACTTTGAGCTGTTTTATGCCGAGGGTTTTGATTTCAATGCCGTATTCGTTACTCAAGGTTTGTTCAAGGTCTGCGAGCATTTCGGCTTCAATTGACTTGAATTTGATTTTTGCCGGGTCGCTATTCACAAATTCGCCGAAGGAATGCTGGCCGATTACCCTGTTTTGGGTGTCGGTAATCTGACTGTACAGTTTGACTTGGGCTTCCTTGACAGTACCAACGGAATTAAGGAATCTCAAAGGCTCGAAAATCCTCCAAACTACATAAGTATTTACTATAATCGGCACAGCACCTTTGGTAGTAGTCTCTCCGAGGTCGGCCTCAAAAACCTGCATCCTGGAGTCGAACCTGTGTACACGTTCTATCGGGGCCGGAAACTTGAAGCATAGTTTTGGTTCGGTGATTGTACGCACAGGTTTACCGAATCTTGTTACTAATGCGGATTCGGTCTCTCTGACCTGAAAAGCAATCAGATACAAACCCATAATTAAAACAACTAATGCGATAAAAATTGTAATGACTATATTTTTCATTATTTGCTGATCTCCTCAAAACCACCGATGTCATATATACTTGGAGTGAGTTTTTCCTGGACATCGATTATATAAATCTGCTGATCGTTCGGATCAGCGGCGACAATATATTTTCGTATATTTTTCAGGGATTCTTCGAACATATTTAACCTAAGA
>CAZWME010000828.1:0-2762 GCA_964634515.1 uncultured Pirellulales bacterium
CTGGAGAAAAAAAGAACGCATATCTTTGCCCATCGGAATGGTTGGGGATGACAGTATCAAGACAAGGCGGGAATGGGCTGTCCAGTCACTGCCCTGGCTAATCCTGACCGACCGCAGGCATATCGTAACTGCGGAGGGTTTTTCTCTGGCAGAACTTAGTGAAACAATCAAGATGAACAGTGATTTTTAAGTTAGCAGGCCGTAGTCTTCCAATGTTTTTTTCAGGATGGCTTTTTTATCCTCTTCCAGAGGTGTCATCGGCAGCCGCAGTTCCTCCGAGGCCATATTCAGCATTGCCATCGCCGCCTTAATCGGTATCGGATTGGTCGCTAAGGTGAGCATACTTTTGCACAGCGTAAACAGCTTTTTGTGCCATTGCCTCGCAGATACCAAATCACCTTCCAGGATTAAATCGGTCATTGCTTTTACGTCGGCAGGCACGATGTTAGCCACTACGCTGATAACGCCTTTGCCGCCGATTGAAGCTAACGGCAGGGTTAGAGAATCATCACCTGAGATGATGGTTATATCGCATCGAGCTGCAATTTCGCTGGCCTGGTCAAGGCTGCCGGTCGCCTCTTTAACTGCGACAATATTTTCAAGCTCAGCTAAACGCGCTATAGTCTCCGGTGTCATACCTGCCGCACATCGGCCCGGTATGTTATATAATACTATGGGCAGGTCAACCTCCTCTGCTATTGCCTTGAAATGCTGATAAAAACCTTCCTGTGTTGGTTTGTTATAATATGGTCCGACCTGCAGTGTCGCATCGGCGCCTACTTTTTTTGAGTATTCGGCATATTCAATTGCCTCTGCTGTACTGTTCGAGCCGGCACCTGCGATTACGGGGACCTGCCCGCCTACGGCCTGGACAATTCTTTCGATGACCTGTTTATGCTCTTCAGGAGTTAACGTTGGCGATTCTCCGGTCGTCCCTATCGGCACTATTGCATCTATGCCGCCGGCCAACTGGAAATCAATCAGCTCATCGAGCGTTTGAAAATCGATTTCGCCCTCCTGAAAAGGCGTAACCAGCGCCACCATTGCCCCTGTAAACATTTTTTAGCTCCTTTTTATGAACTACAAACCGAATTTGTCTATCAGTTTTATCATTTCTGCTGTTGCCTGTCTTATCCCCACAAAGACCGACCGTGCTATAATACTGTGGCCGATGTTGAACTCACTTAGATCTTCGATTCGTGCCACGCCTTCTATATTACGATATGTCAGGCCGTGTCCGGCATGAACAACCAATTTGTTTTCCATTGCCAGGTTTTTGCCGGCCTGTAACTCGTTCAGTCTTTTTTTGACGGCTCTTTGACTTGCGGCGTTTGCATACATACCGGTATGCAGCTCTATGGCGTCACAGCCTGTCTGGGCCGAAGCGATTATTTGCTCTGTTTCAGGTGCGATAAAGGTGCTTACCAGAATGCGTTTCTTGTGCATTCTTTTGACAACCTCGGCAAGCCGTCTTTTGTATTTGTGGCAATCCAGACCGCCTTCGGTAGTCAACTCGGCTCTTTTTTCGGGCACTAAGGTCACCTGGTCGGGCTGAATTTCTTCGGCGATCTTGACTATGGGCTCAGCCATACACATCTCAAGATTCAACTTGCATGCGACCGTTTCTTTTAACAACCGAACGTCTCTATCGCATATATGTCTTCTGTCCTGTCGCAGGTGTATGGTTATTCCGTTTGCTCCGGCCAGTTCGCATTCGGCCGCCGCCCAGACAGGGTCCGGCTCATCGGTTTTGCGTGCCTGACGTACTGTCGCCACATGATCGATATTTACATTTAGTACAGCCATTTTTTAGTCCTTAATAAACCTCGGCAATTATATCATCGCGGTGTTTTCTATCAAGGAATAACTCCAGGATATTGTATCCCTCCTCTCAACTTAAATATTTGTATAATCAATATAATGCAGATCATGACATAAAACAGTCTCGGTAGCCATTTGGCAAATTCGGTGAATAACAACTCGGCCCTGTCGCCGGAAATTTCTGCTATTTTGCCGGCCATCTTGTCGAGTTCGCCGATCTCCTCTCCAGTTTGCCAGAGGTTAAGATAGTCTAATGGTAATTTGCGGGAAAATCCTTGATAAGCTGAATTCCCTGCTTCTATACTTGCCGCAGCACCTTTAAATATATTCGCTATGATTAAGTTTCCTGTCAGTTCGGTGGCTTGCGTTGCGCATTGTGCTATTGGCAAACCAGCTTTATATAGCATACCAAAGCCCCTGCAATACCGGCATATCGAGAGCTGCCGAATAGCCAGACCAAGAATTGGTATTCTCAGTACCAGAGTGTCGAAAAGTCTGCGAAAAATGCCGGTGTCCGGCATGGAGTGATAAAGGGTCAATAATATTCCTATAAACACATAAAGGGAGCCTAATGTTGTTGCGATGCCTATCAGGTATTCGGAAATACTGGTTTTACCTAAAACCAATGCGGGCAAAGGAACAATAAAGACCATAACATGAATAATCATAAGCGGCAGCATAAATCCTGAAATCAGGATACCTTTTATTCGTTTTTTAAACTCGTACCAGTTAGACAGCATCTTAAAGCAACTTGGTAATTCCCCCGAGATTTCCGCTGATTTTACAAGCATTAAATCGAGCCTGGCAAAAGCCTTTGGATGTTTGGTCATTGAATCAGCAAAGGTATTACCCTGGGAGACAGATTTACTTAAGTCGGAGAAAATTATTTTCATACGCCCTTTTAGTCCTTCGCTGATTACTTGAAGTGACCTTAGTGTCGG
>CAZWME010000829.1:0-2760 GCA_964634515.1 uncultured Pirellulales bacterium
AGTGCGAAAACCTTTGTTCCCTTACTGCTGGCAGTACCATAGTTTGCAAACGTGTCGGAGCCGTTTCGTATTATCCAGGAGACAGCGCCGTACGTTTCGACATTATTAATAAGTGTCGGCTTGCCCCATAGTCCACTTTCGGCTGGAAACGGCGGACGCAATCGGGGCATACCCCGGCGTCCTTCAATGCTTGCCATAAGCGCAGTTTCTTCTCCACATACAAAAGCTCCGGCGCCGGCTACAATCCCAAGACGCAGTGAAAAATCCGTACCAAATATATTATTACCAAGAAAACCACGCTGCTCGCAGAGTTCTATAGCCTTACTGACTCTTTCCATAGCAAGCGGATACTCTGCACGAATGTAGAAATAACCTTCACTTGCACCAACCGTATATGCAGCTATTGCCATACCCTCAATTATACGATACGGATAGGACTCCATCAGCATCCTGTCCATAAAAGCACCGGGGTCGCCCTCATCACCATTACACACAACATATTTTTGTTTCGATTGGTTGTTTCGTACAGCAGACCATTTGCGATATGTCGGAAAACCGGCACCACCTCGACCACGAAGCCCACTTATTTCAATCTCTGAGATAATTTCATCAGGGCCCATCTGGCTTACACATTTTTTTAGCGCTTTGAAACCATCATTATGAATATATTCATCAATGTCAGCAGGATCTATATCCCCACAGAGGTCGGTTGTGATATGCATTTGTTTATTTAAAAAATCCGCTACAGGTTTATCCCGAACGTCTATCGAATGGCGGGTAACCGGCTCCGATGCCTTGTCGGTGAGTATCGTGTCCAGCATTGTAGAGACAGTGTTTTTGATTTTCCATCCAATTTGTTTAGGCTTAAAATGCCTTAACACAATGGCTTTGGCATCTTCAGGCTTAACTCTGGCATAAAGAAAAGATTTGCTGTCAGGCAATACTACTTCCACGAGCGGCGTTTGGTGGCACATGCCAACGCAACCAACACGTTTTATTACCAGCCGGATACCTGTTTGGGCCAAGGTCTCTTCCAATGCCTGCCGCACTTTATCACTGCCGCGGGCGATACAGCACGAACCCAGACCGAGTCTAATCTCACCTCGGGATTTTGATTCTTTCTCAGGATGCTTCTTTGCCATCAATTGCCGGCTTGCCCTGGCTTGCTCATATCTAAGAAAATCACTGATTACAGTCGGGATAGTGTCGGGAGTCAGATGCCCATAAGTTACTTTATCTATCTGTACTGCCGGTGCTAATGTGCAACATCCCAAACATGCAATTTTGTCAACCGTAAATAGTTTCTGTGAATCCGTATCATCCCCCGCAGGAATTCTCAAATGGCGCAGAAAAGCATCATATACGCGGTCAGCACCTTTTACATGGCAGGCAGTGCCGATACAAACATTAATTACGTGACGTCCAACCGGACGATGTCTAAACTGGTTATAAAAGGTCGAAACACCTGTAATCGAAGCAGGAGTAATCTGCGTCAAGTCACAGATCCGTTCAAGAGCTTCTTCGGGCAAATATCCAAAGTGCCCCTGGACAGCCTGCAATAGCTCGAGAACTTTTTCTTCCCCGGTGCCGATTTTCTTGACAGCCCTGTCCACAAATGTCAAATCCAATTCACTCATAAAGTCTTATTTGGAAGCATTATTCCCTATGGAATACAAATTCTCCAGACCTCTGATATAGATACGACCATCGACGAAAGCCGGCGAGGCATAACATTTCTCACCCAGTTCACATTTGGTCAATTCCTTATATTCCGGCCCGGCCTGAATGATTAACATTACACCGTCCTCGTTCAGAAGATACAGCTTGTCCCCAACCAGGCTCGGCGAAGCCATAAAATTGTCTCTCAAGTCCTGCTCATATAATTTTGTTCCGTCCGAGTTCTTATAACATGCAAGCAATCCTTCGCTCGCCAGCATAAATACTAATTCCCCATTGCTGACAGGAGAGCATATACTCGGACCCCATTCATCGTTGTCCCAGGCAATATGGGTTTCAGTAACGTCACCTTGCCCATCGGCGCGAATCGCAATCAGCCGTGCGTCCGGCTCTACGGCAAATACCAATCCGTTTGCATAAATCGGCGATGGTGCAACGTCGCCATACAGACAGTTAACACGCCAGAGTTCTGTGCCTTTGGCCGGTTCGTATCCAATAACCCAGGGGTCAGCGCAAGTTATCAACTGAAACTGATCACTGATTTTGGTAACTATTGGGGAAGACCACGAATTCGGGACCGGCCGTTTTGTCTCCCAGACAGTCTGGCCAGTGAGTCCATCCAAAGCTATCAATTTGGAAATTCCGTCCTCGGGACCTCCCTGGTCAAATTGAATCAAAACCAGATTTCTATACATTGCAAGAGAAGAAGCATATCCGTATGAACTGTCGGGGATTCCGAGACTTTTTGTCCAGACATTTTTACCGCTAAAATCAAAGGCACCGATATCCCCTGTGACGAAGATGGCATATACCCGCCGGCCGTCTGTTACAACGGTAGGAGAAGCAAAGCCTGTATCCTCCATAACTTCGAATGGTTCTTCTTTATTTTTCAAATGCGGGCTCTCAATCTTCCCCGTCCAAAGAAGTGTACCTGAAACCGTATCAAAGCAGAATACCTTAAGTTCATCCGGATCGCCTCCGGAGAGAAAAATACGATCTTCCCAGACAACAGGTGAGTTATTACCATGAAGCGGTATTTTGGTTTTCCAGAGAATTCCTTCACCGCTTTTACCGTTCCAGTTA
>CAZWME010000830.1:0-2756 GCA_964634515.1 uncultured Pirellulales bacterium
CAGAAAACCAAAGTAAAATTATGACATTGTTTGTTTTGAAAAAACATCGACATTTTTTATGAATAGTTCAGGTTAGCTTAATTGGAGAGGAATTATGAAAAATGGAGTAATACCAGGAGCAGTACTAGCAATTTTTCTTCTATCCGGCCTAACGACAGCCCAAGAGAAAAATGCGTCAAAAAAGGACCAGTCGCAACAGGAACGTAAACAGAGATTAAATCGTTCAGATCAACTTATCATTCCTCGTATCAAAGGCCGAGTTAAACTTGACGGCTTGAGCAACGAATCTGCCTGGGAGGGCATTAAACCGTTTCCTGTCGTTATGCATATGCCCAATTTCGGTGCCGAGCCTTCAGAACGAACAGAGATTTTGGTGGCTTATGATGACGATTTCCTCTACGTTGCCGGACGGCTCTATGACAGAGAGCCATCCAAAATACAGGCGCCCTCTAAGAAACGGGATTGGGGAGGAGGAAGTACTGATTGGTTTGGCATTGTCATCGACTCATTCAACGATAAAGAAAATGCTTTAGCGTTTTTCACAACGCCATCTGGCCTACGTTTAGATTTCACGATATCCAACGACGCTCAGGGCGATAAGCCCACAAATTCAAGTTGGAATACTTTCTGGGATGTAGCCTCAGAAAAAAACGACGATGGCTGGTTTGCAGAGATACGCATACCATTCTCAAGTCTCCGTTTTCAGGGCAGGAATGGCCGTGTTGTTATGGGCATCATCCTCAGAAGATATATAGCACGAAAGAGTGAGCATGTAACTTTTCCAGAAATTCCGCCTAATTGGAATATAAGCTTTTACAAGCCTTCGCAAGCTCTAGAAGTTGTGTTCGAAGGTCTTTATAGGAGTAAACCTCTTTATGTTGCCCCCTATGTGCTTGGAGGATTAGGACAGTCTTTTGAACTCAATGAGGAACAAACAGCCTATCAAAGCACCAAAAATCTCGAGTATGAGGGAGGATTAGACGTTAAATATGGACTTACAAGTAATCTCACACTTGATGTTACCCTGAATACCGACTTTGCTCAGGTTGAAGCAGATGATCAACAGGTCAACCTGACGCGTTTCTCGCTTTTCTTTCCAGAAAAAAGGCTGTTCTTTCAGGAGCGGTCGAGCAATTTCAATTTTGACTTCGAAACAAGCGAACCGAATCGTCTGTTTTACAGCCGCCGGATCGGTATACACGAAGGGGAACTTGTACGGATCTACGGAGGAGCTCGTCTGGTGGGCCGAGTCGGCCCCTGGGATTTAGGTTTTCTCAGCATGCAAACAGCCCCAACAGGAGACCTTCCCTCGGAAAATTTTGGGGTTTTCCGCATACGCCGCCAGGTCTTCAATCCCTATTCTTATATTGGCGCCATCTCCACGACCAGGATTGGGATGGATGGCAGCTATAACATCGCTTATGGTCTGGATGGTATTATTCGCGTCTTCGGGGATGACTACCTGACCATAAAATGGGCACAAACCTTCGCAACTGGCCAAGAAAACAATCCCTTTTCACTCAATCCTGCCCGCATACGCTTTAACTGGCTTCGTAGGACCACAAAAGGCTTTGGCTACGGATTGAGTTACTCCCGTGCTGGTGCCGCATATAACCCTGGATTGGGTTTCGAGATGCGCGAGAACTATTCACGGATTGCTACTGGACTGTGGTATGGATGGATTCCAGGCGAGACGTCTCCTTTGTTTAGTCACCAGGTTTCTCTCTCTAGTCACCTATTTCTGAGAAACGCAGACGGCGAAATCGAGTCAGCTAAAGTTAGCCCGAGATGGATGTTTATAACAAAGTCAGGCTGGGAAGGGAAAATTACCCCGCAATTTTTCTATGAAAACGTGCCTGAGACCTTTTCTTTTTCAGACGATGCCGAAGTACCGGAAGGGAGGTATTCATTCTACGGTTTGAATTGTGAATTATCAACTGCTTTGGGCAAACCCATTCAAGCCAAGGCTACTCTTGATGTCGGGTCTTTCTATGATGGCTGGCGAACTTCACTCAGTTTGACTCCGCGGTGGAACGTCTTTTCTGATTTGGAACTGAGCGGGATCTACCAGCTTAACAGAGTCACCTTTCCCGACCGCGATCAACGATTTACTGCTCACATTGCCGGGCTGAGGGTATTATACATGCTGAGCATTAAGTTTTCAGCCACTGCCTTTATCCAGTATAACAGCGCTATCGACGCGGTTATTACCAATATCCGGCTTCGCTACAACCCGCGTGAAGGCATTGATCTCTACCTGGTCTACAACGAAGGGCTTAACACCAATCGGTACAGACAGGATCCCATTCTTCCTTTCACAAGTAACCGCACAGTGATGTTGAAATATACCTACACATTTAACTTCTGATAAAGCAGTTTTTTGGAATTAAAGGTCAAGGTTGTTGTAGAGTATCTAGCGATGGAAGGGGGCATTCGGTTTATCACTCAATTTCTTATTGTGAAAATGTTCGACCTTATAAGATAGGTCGATTTGGTGAGTCATTTTCAGTCATTATTTACTTGTTTTAGTGCTTATAAAATGCTCAAAACTACGGAAGCAAAGATGAAATTCTACACCTTGACATTCCGTAGGAATTTTTAGTCTGATTTAGATAAAGAAAAGGAGATGAGAAATGAAGAAAAGTAGAAATCTTTGGTTGATGATTGTGATGAGTTGTCTTATCGCAACTGCTTCTTTTAGTTCAGGAAAAGAAGAAATGATTGGAATTTTTCCTGAAATACCAGGCTTGTCAAAA
>CAZWME010000831.1:0-2755 GCA_964634515.1 uncultured Pirellulales bacterium
ACTTCCGGTGTAAGCCTTGCATGGGTCATTGCTGTTTTGGCCATGATTTAACCTCCCTTAGCTATTGTATACCACTATGTTATACATTCGAGGCTGAATTGTCAAGCAGGAAAAAAGATACCGCTGGATTGAAGGTGGAATGGGATGAGGGGTAAAAGGGGTCATACCTATTTTCTTGGCATGTTGTCGGTTTATGAGATCCGGGGGACGTCCTGAAAGCGCCGGTTAAAACCGGCATGAAGTAATGAGAAACGTTGCCACTATTCTGCCATTCTTGGGCTTAGTCCCATAAAAACTCCATCTTGGGTCACCAATGGGGAACATAATGAGCGGCATTGCTTTGATGCCTTCAGAGAAGAAGATAAGGCGGAAATCCTCACGGTCCGGCCTGGGCTTTCCGGGATCGGCGCCATTTATTTTCGGGATGAGGAGAACCTGATGCACACGGCCCTGGGAGATATGATGCGGTTTTATGATACGGTTATTTCCCCCTACAAAGGACAACTTGAGGCATGGTGGGTGAAGAATCAGTCGCTCACGAACTATTTTGTGCTCATATTCCTTACCGTCTGACAGGAGTTTAAGAGATCAACGGCACCAAGCCTCGTAACTCTTTGAAATCATAGCACGTTACGCCCCAATAACTGTAAGACCCCTCAAAAAATGACACAAAAATGCTCTCCATTCCTTAAATTTATTGCATTTGAGGCGATTTTGTGCTTGACAAGTAAGACCCTACCATCTATAGTGGCAACATGGCTCACTTCCATGTTAAAAAGAAGAAAGGAAGACCCTACTTGTACGTCCGCGAAATCGCCCGCGTCGATGGCAAGCCCAAAGTCGTTTCACAGATCTACCTCGGCTCTCCGGAGCGCGTCGCCAATCTGGCCTCTGGAATTAACACAGATACTATCAAGATCAAAGTTGAAGAGTTCGGCGCCCTGTGGCTGGCGCAGCATATGGATCGAGATATTGACCTGGCAACTATTGTTGACGCAATTATCCCCAGGGCAGCGAAGGAAACCGGCCCCACCGTTGGGGAGTATTTTCTCTATTGTGTATGGAACCGTATGATCGAGGCTGTCAGCAAAAATCGGTTATCGCAGTGGTATGACCGAACAGCGGTTCAGCAGATTCGGCCGGTCAATCTCGACGAACTGACGAGTCAGCGATACTGGGAGAAATGGGACCGTGTCAGCGAGGAAGCGCTTCAAGAGATCACCCAAAGCTTTTTTAACCGTATCTGGCAGATCGAGTCTCCTCAAGCAGATTGCCTTCTGTTCGATACGACCAACTATTATACATTTTTAGCCAGCGACACACCGTCCGATCTCGCCCGCCGTGGCAAAAGCAAGGATGGCCGGCACCATCTGCGACAAATCGGACTGGGGCTGCTGGTGATGCGCGGTTCAAAGCTGCCGCTTTATTATTCCGTCTATCCCGGCAATATGCATGACAGCAAACAATTTGAAGCGATTATGGATGAGATGTTCGGGATCGTCTGCGGACTTCACCAGAGCAAAGAGCGCCTGACCGTGGTCATCGACAAGGGGATGAATTCTGAAAGCAATTATGCCTGGATCGACGAACATGCACGAATTCATTTTGTGACCACCTATTCGACGTACTTTGCGCAGGATCTTGCCACAACCACGTTGGATCGTTTTGAGCCTTTAGATATTGAAAAGAATAAAAAGCTGCTGGCCGCAGGAAACCATGAAGATCTGATACGCGCCTACCGGACCCGGGGGGAATACTGGGGAAAACAGCGAGCTGTAGTAGTGACCTACAATCCGGCGACGGCACGCAAACAGGAGTATACCTTTCAAAGCAAACTGGAGACGATCCGGCAGCAATTGCTGACCATGCGAAATAACGTTCGTGAAAAAGCTCCGCACTGGAAAAATCCTGACGCGATCCGCGAACGTTATGTGCGGCTCTGCGAACAGCTGCATGTATCGTCGGACTATTACACGATCGATTTTAAGCAAACCAATGACGGCTTATCGATGGGCTTTCGAAAAGATCCTTACCGGGTCAGCCGAAAGCAGGCCATGTTTGGCAAAAACATCATCATCACAGACAACACGGACTGGACCACGCGTGAAATTGTCGAAGCCAGTCTGGACCGCTGGCAAGTGGAAGATCGGTTCCGTCTCAGTAAAAATGATGATTTGGTGAGTACTCGTCCTATTCGGCATTGGACCGACAGTAAGATCCGGTGCCACTTATTTACTTGCGTGGCGGCAATGACTTATTTGCGCAGGCTGGAGCTCAGGCTCTCTGCAGCAGGCATAAGCCGGACAGCGGAGGATGTCATGAGAGACATGCAGCACCTGCACTCCGTGCTGACTTTAAACAGGGGGGCTATAAAGCCTATCCGTCGATTGGAGACGCCTACGAAGACCCAATCTGAAGTCCTATCTGCGTTGGGGCATCGGGTTGACGACAGTGGGGTCTTACAGCCGATAGCAGCATAACCCATTGAATAATATGGATTTATAGCTATTCTTGGCGTTTAACCCTTAAACTCCTGTTAAAGGCTATACAATTTAGGCAGATTCAACATTCTAGCCTGGGCGGCCTCCAGTATAGAGTCGCGAATAAAGGAACTTGCCTCCAGAATTTCTATACCGATTAATTCGCCTTTTTCATTTAGCTCGGCCGTAACATTCGGACTTAACCCGACACTGCCTGCTTCTTTCTCATCGGAAATGACAAGATGCAAGATATCTTCTTCTTTAAAATAGTTCAT
>CAZWME010000832.1:0-2749 GCA_964634515.1 uncultured Pirellulales bacterium
GAACGAAAATGAAATTAGACAGTAAAAATAGTAAAGAGGTGAAGTATAACAGATATGTACTCCGGGAAAATAACGACGCCATAACAAGCGTCCCGTTTCCTGTTCGACGGCAAAGATTTGCCCCTCGGCTGTGTGAGTGTACATTCTACCGCCTCCAAAAGTAGAAAAATGTTTTGTCGTACCTTCATACCGACGAATCCAACTAATCTTAAACGGAGGCGCTATACCCTGAGTATCCAGGTTTGTGTTTGCCCAGTTACCAAAGCTGGTAAATCTGTCATATTTACCATCGGCGAGCTTGCTTGTTAACCGACTTCGGATATTCCAAACCTGAAGGTTTTTTGTTGGCTGCGGGGCATTACCTCCGGGTCCAAGGACATACAGGTAACCATCTTCACACCCAAAGTAAACTTTACCATCACAAATCGCGGCAGGAGCTGATATTGCTTTACCAAAAGCGCTCTTAAATGACCATAATTAGCCGCTACCTGACAGCTTGACAACATAAAGATTTCCATCCAAACCGCCATACACTCCTATATCTTGTAGAAGAATCGGTGGAGAAATAGAAGGATACCCTCCCAGGTATCGAGGCTGCTCATGATCAGGAGAATGTTTACAAAACCCAAAACCTTCTTCCGGTCGGCATCGGTAAACATCTTGACCTCTCAAACTGACAGAACTGAAACTTAATAATCCACCCTGAGTACTCGTCTGAGTTCCGCGAACAAAGCCACTTTGTACCTTGTATCCATCAAGCTTCAGCGTATCCACCCGACCACCATTGTCCAGGAGTGTCCATTGCCTATAGACCGTTCCATCTTCGCCGATACTCAATCCGAGAGTGGTATTACGAGCCTCGTGTATTGCGTGAACCTTAGCGCTATCCCCAGCATCTTCCAACCATACTACCGAGCCACCAGCGGGGATAATTATCGTCTTGTCGTAAACTAACAGGTTCTTCGCACAGCAGAATTGTTCATTCCGTGTTACTCGCGTTTCCTTGTGTTTTGCCCAATCATAACCAGTCCAACGATTTGCAGTAAAACCGAGTTGTTCTTTGACAAAGTCCCAGATCCAGCAAATAGTGCCGTCTGGCTCAAGGGCATAAACTCGTGAACCCAGTGTGGCAAAATAAATCCGGCCATTAGCTATGACAGGAGAACAAAAAATTGGCTCTCCGCATGAGATTTCTTTCACAACTTTTCCACTGACCATATCCAGCACGTAATAGGCACCGGCCATCGTGCCGAAGTGAAGATAATCTTCTGCAACAGCAGGCGATGAAACATTATTACAATTAGATTTGCCACCAGCACTTGAAAATTTCC
Organism: uncultured Pirellulales bacterium; assembly: GCA_964634515.1. Lineage (GTDB taxonomy): Bacteria > Planctomycetota > Phycisphaerae > Sedimentisphaerales > Anaerobacaceae > NIOZ-UU13. Next base: position 1,332 of record CAZWME010000832.1, read on the forward strand.
AGTCAATCTGTAATGTTTCAGCATCGATACAAAACGCAACTCCCGAGCCATCAACTACATAAACATGCCCATTTTTTACTACCGGCGCAGTGAAGATAGCATCGGTTAAAGGAACAGCTCCTGCCAAACCCAGAGACGTGTTCAAGCTTCTTTCAGGCACATTCCCCGAATTCCGACAATCGTATTTGAACTGTAGCCAATTTTCACCCGAATAAGCACCTATAGTTCCAACGAATAGATAAGCTGTAATAACCAAGAATCTTATATGTACCAGTTTCATTTGCTATTGTCCTCCATCTTAATCGATTAATTCTGGTTCATTTTCTAAGCACAACATCCTAAGGCTGCGGATTTTCACTTGCCTTTAAAATTCTGAGTCTTCGGATTGATACCCAGCACTTTTGCCATGGTCAGACCCCACATCTTCTCGCGGATGCCCCGGGGAACGTTATTGGCCTCCAGCATCTTCTGAAATCTGTCGATATTTGCCGTTAGTCCGCTGGGCTTTTCATCCGTGCCGAAGACAATATGTTCCCACGCACCGGGCCCTCCTTTGAGGGTGTGAGGATTGTTCTCTGCTTCATCACTGGCCCACCACAGTATCTCGCTCATTCGAGCCAATTTGTCCAACTTGATGAATTTTAGAAGTGTTTAACCTGTCACGTCAAAATACAAGGTAGGGTTCCAGCGGGCCGCTTCAGCAGCTTCCTCATACCAGGGATTACCGAGGTGTGCGCCCTGAACAGTCAATCTCGGAAACTGCCGGCAAATCGTGTCCAGGTAAATAGGACGCATCCGTGCCGATGAGCCCCACTGTGGCTCGTCCTTGATACGGTGGGACGAAATCCCGGTGTGGAACAGCGTGTGCAAGCAATATTCCTCGCATAGCCGGTATATTTGAAAATAGGACGGATTATCGTAGTTCTTCTGCGGGCTGTGAAATTTCATCCCGACAAATCCGCTCTTCTTGAACGTCTCCACTTCGCGGATTGCATTGGAGTCGTCCAGATTGACACGCCCACAATTAATAAAGACATCCGGGTAATTGGCAGCGGCATCCTTCATGAGCTCCATATCATCCATCCACGTAAGTACGAAGGCCATAGCATTGTAGCGGCGGTATGTCGTTACCATCTCCTCAACCCAGGCTTCTGTGCCGCCGCAGTGAATATGTGAATCAAGAATGAACTTCGGAGCCTTCACCGAGGTGCTGCCTGATGACGCTGTGGCTGGTTTAACAGCGTTGTTTGATCCGGTCAATACTGCGGCCCCCATTGCCACTTTCGCACCATTACTAAGGAATTCTCTTCTTCGCATTTTCTCTTACGACCTGTACATCGTAACCTCCTTTATGTAGAAAGCTAAACCTTCTGCAAAACACATAATTCTATATTTTACAATGAGTTATGCTCATTGTT
>CAZWME010000833.1:0-2745 GCA_964634515.1 uncultured Pirellulales bacterium
TAAGAACCTTCCCTCTCAGAAGAAAGGGGGAATTTCACCTACAGTAAAAACAGATGCTCCCCCGATTTGCAAAAAATCAATTTATGTTATTATTTATTAGGTACCTAAACGCTCAAAAAACCTGATTGTCTACATGCGATACCAATAATCTGACCAAATTCAACTTGAAAATCTCACAAACCTTCGATTTTCTCCTTTCAAATTTTCCGTATTTCGTATATTATGGTAGGCAAGAAAGCCGATAAAGGTATTAATTAGTTGGCTATTTTTATTTATTAGAAGCTTGAGTAAGGCATAATAAGGTCGGTTTAAGCGAATTCGAACAACTAGTTAGAAGCGAAGAATTGTTCATTACAACATCACACTTATAGCAAGTGAAATTCTGATAGTTATCGACCAATCCGGATGAGTGGTCTGATCGCATCGTTCGCCTCCTGCTAATTTAGATATTTCGCAGCACCCCCCCTATTACCAACTGCTCGTGATAGGTATTTATGTATAGGAGCGCGATCATGAAAATACTTCTCATCAATCCGGAAGTACCAAACACATTCTGGAGTCTAACAAGTGCCTTAAAGTTCGTTTCCAAAAAGGCGCTCCTTCCGCCTCTGGGACTGCTTACGGTTGCAGCAATGCTGCCGGAATCTTTTGAAAAGAAGCTGATTGATATGAATACGGTTCCATTGCATGACCGGGATATCAAGTGGGCAGACTATGTATTTATAACAGGCATGGTTATTCAGAAAAAATCGGTCGATCAAATTATCGAACGCTGTAAGAGACTGAATGTGAAGACCGTTGCCGGAGGTCCGCTGTTTACCGCGTTTCCTGAAGCCTATTTGAATATTGACCACCTGGTACTGAAAGAAGCGGAAATCACGTTGCCTGCTTTTCTAAATGATCTGGAAAAAGGATGTCCCGAATCCTTTTACACCACTCGCGAAACACCTAATCTGAAAGATATACCAACCCCGCAGTGGGATTTAATTAATATGAAAAAATATGCCGTGATGGGCATTCAATATTCACGGGGATGCCCCTTTAATTGTGATTTTTGCGATATTACAGCTCTTTTCGGCCGTAAGGTTCGTACAAAGACCACCAGCCAGATAATCGACGAACTCGAAAGCCTTTATGTTCATAAATGGCGAGGTGATGTTTTTTTTGTCGATGATAACTTTATAGGAAAACGCCAACAACTGAAAAACGAATTGCTCCCGGCAATCGCAAACTGGATGGAGAAAAAAAAGCACCCGTTTACCTTCAATACACAGACTTCTATCGACCTGGTGGATGACGAGGAGCTTATGACCCTGATGGCCAGAGCTGGTTTCAACTGCGTATTTATCGGTATCGAATCTCCGAATGATACAAGTCTGACCGAATGCAACAAAACACAAAATATCGGCCGTGACATTGTTGCAACTATCAAAAAGATACAGCGGTTTGGTATGCAGGTACAGGCCGGCTTTATTGTCGGTTTTGACAGTGATAAACCAGGTGTGTTTGACAAGTTGATAAGCCTGATTCAGGACAGCGGAGTGGTCACAGCGATGGTTGGGCTGCTCAACGCCCCTCGTGGAACAAAACTCTATAAGAAGCTCATGAGTGAAAACAGGTTGACAAGGCCACCAACGGGAGACAACATGGACTGCACAATGAATTTTATTCCCAAGATGGACATTAACGAACTTCTGGGCGGATATCAGAAAGTACTGAATACAATCTACTCACAGAAACACTATTGCAAGCGCATCAAAACATTTCTCAAAAGCTACAATTTCAGTAACAAAACAAGGCGTAAATTGAGCTATAGCGACATCAAGGCCTTTTTCAGGTCAATGTGGCGAATTGGTGTGATAGAGAAAGGTAAGATATACTATTGGATGCTTATACTCTGGTCACTCAAAAGTCCCCGCAGATTGTTGTTGGCTGTTCGCCTCTCAATATATGGATGTCACTATCGTAACATGTTAGGACAGGTTAACAGTCAAGTGAAAGAGTTAGCCACCATCTCCTCGGATGAATATAACTTGATTGACAATGGATAGAGATTTTTTAAGAGACATAAACTTGAGCTTCTCTTGAACAATCCCGTACTATGGAGTACCTGACTGGGAAAACAAATGTAAGCTATTGGTACAAAATGACTCTGAAGTCCCAAGATTGATGCAGTTGCAGGCGTCTTTGTGCCTTACAAAGAATAATAACAAACAAAGCCCTAGAAAACAGACCGGAGTGACTTGGCGGTATGCTTGTCGGAGTAAAGGTCCTAAGAGGTAGAGTTTTGGTTGCGACTTTAATTATAAATTGGATTATAAACAAAATAGAGGAATAGAAAGGAGGCTTAATATGCTTTTAATGAGCAATTTGGTCTGGATACTTATTGGTGTGGGTGTTGTGATTTTGTTTGTGTTTATTGGAACGAAATTAAAAGATAAATATTATTAAGAAGAGAGGGGATTTTCATTGGTTTTTAGGTGAAAAATGAGGGAAATTGGGTTTGTTTTGCATAAAAGAGTGTGTCGGGAATACAGTATAATAGGAGAGTGCATAGACCACAGACTCAAGACACAAGACTCCAGACTAAAAAAGGGAATAAACATCGCTCGGCCTCTTAATCCCCAGCAGAAAAGCAAGTAAGCCCACACCGAGGGTAAACTCACAAAAGACTGCCTCTATAATTAGAGGAGTGTGCAGTTTTGAGTCGAAAAAAGTGGGTCAGTTGATGAGTAAATGAGTGTA
>CAZWME010000834.1:0-2744 GCA_964634515.1 uncultured Pirellulales bacterium
GGATAAAGATAATGAACATAGAAACCGTAACTTCCCGAAGCCACGCCCTTGTCGATAAAGATTGCACGCTGGCCCGCACCGGGGCTTACGATGTCCGTCAGTTTAGTTAGCTTCAGCACTGTACGTCCTACGCGTATTCCGGATTCTGTCACGTCCCAGCCACCGGTGTCCTCCATATACGTTCCTTCCACGTTGTGGCCATTTGCGGCGATTACGTTGGCGTACGTGAGTGCATGGCCGGGGCGGCCCCGGGGGCAACGGTAGACCTTCACGTCCCGAATCCATGGCCACAGAGCGCCCTTGTCGGGGCCAGTTATCCAGGGTGGCTGGTGAGGAGAAAAGTCCCAGCCCGCCCAGCCTTTCAGACTGACAATTTTTCGACTTCCACCAGGACTTCTTGTATGATGACCAAAGGGTTTACCAAAAACGAGCTTACTATCGTGTTCTTCGGCATAGGCAATCCACGCTAAGGTCAGTTGACGAAGATTGCTAAGGCATACCGCACGCTGACCATGTTCTCTGGCAGTGTTAAGCACAGGAATGAGCAGCGCTATCAGCAGCGCTATAATGGAAATAACCACCAGAAGCTCTATGAGTGTAAAGGCTGTGGGGTTAGAGAAATTTCCTCCAACGGACCCGGGGCGGAGTCCGGTGCTTTGCTGATGGGAAATTCGCATTCCCAAACGCGTAAATCCTCTCATTCTGCGCATCATAACGCCCTACCTCGTCAGGTAACGAGCCATTTAACAAATATCTTTTCCAAAAACGATGCGCCTGTTCTTATAATACAAGTCGATATATACACTATAAATGTTTTGATTGTTTTTTTATTTTTTCGAAAAATTCTCAAAAAAAACATTCCCGGTTGCAAAACCACAGGTGCTTTTCCGCCGCTGAATGCAGGCCATGTTGATAAATCACTGTAAATCAGGGGTTTACAGACTCGCTACGCCAATAGTTATTATAACATGTATAGGGAGAAAAATATGCGAAAAAAGCATAAAAAATCAAAAAAGGAAAAAGTAAAAAAGGTAAAAGTAAAAAAGGATTCCCGGCCCCCTGCCCCTACAGAAAAGCAAGATAGCCAACATTGGGAGTAAACTAAAAAAGCATAGAAGCACACACCGGGGGAAAAGCTCATTGGATAAACTTGTGGGGGTAAACTCCAGGGCATAAGTGCATATCTAGGTACAAGTCTGCTTTAACCACCACTATAAACCGGTTTTATATATTTCATTTTTTTGTTGACTTTCTTAATTCCGGTTATTAGTATAATAGTAACAGTTCTCGTGCGACCAGATAGGTATCTGAGGAGGGGAGAAATATGTCCCCAAGCCATAAACCTGCCTTTTACTGCTTCGAGAGCAACCGGAGGACATTGCCTGGAAAGCAGGCCTTAAAACAGTGAATACATCATGCGGCTTCGGGTTGGAGGTTACGGCCAGCCAAGGGCCGGTGTTCGAGTGGATGAAAGAAACTGCTTGTGAAGGGACGGAGAAAATGAGCACAAATAACACAAACCCATACCGTTCGATAGTGAAAACAGGATTGCTGATTTCGGGGGCAGCCGTGCTGATTGTGGCCGCGGGAATATCGAGAGCGGAACTGTCTTCGGCAGAAAAAGACCCCGCAGCATCCATAGCTAAGAACAAGGAGCAGCGGGCTCTTGCCAAACAAAATTACGTACGGGGTGAGGTCATAGTCAAGCTCAGGGACGACCAATCAAGCGGAATATCTCTTTTGTCGCAATCCAGCTCTGCAACAGCCATTAGAGATAAAATCATCCTCCGTCGCCTTGAAACCGAATATGAAGTATATGAAGAAGGTCCGATTTTCAGGGGTTCCCACGAGCGGACGGCAAGTCAGACACGGGGCCAAATCAGTCTCGCAACAGCAGCACAGCCAAAGGGGCGTTCGACAACCGGCAAATTATCACGGACCTACCTTTTGAAAACCGACGAAAAAGTCCAGGGCATCTGTGCCCGGCTAAACGAGGATTCGGAGGTGGAATATGTCCAGCCAAACTACATTTATAAATCCTGCTCCGATCCAAATGATCCGGAGTTTCCCGACCAGTATGCTCATCAACTAATCCAAATGGCCGATGCCTGGGACATTTCAACCGGCAGCGGCGATGTGGTGGTCGCGGTTATGGATACAGGTGTTGATATTAATCATCCCGACCTTAAGGACAACATCTGGATTAACGCCGGTGAGATTCCCAATAACGATATTGATGACGATGAGAACGGCTTTGTCGATGACATTCACGGCTGGAACTTCGAGGATGACAGCAACGATGTCACTCCGGACCCGTTCGACTGGTGGGACATTGCCGGTCACGGCACAAATGTTGCCGGGGTGATTGCCGCAGTGGGCAATAACGGCCAGGGTGTTGCCGGTATCAACTGGCAGTGCAGCATAATGGCTTTACGGTTGAGTATTGACATTACCTCTAAGGAGGTTGCTTCGGGCCTGGACTATGCAGCGGCGAACGGCGTCGATGTGCTTAATATGAGTTTCGGAGCCGATGAATTCGGGCCGGATGGAGACCCAATCGTCCAAGAAGCAGTTGACAACGCTTTTGCTCAGGGGGTGCTGCTGACAGCCAGTGCCGGCAACGCCGACACTTCCGAGCCACTCTTTCCGGCGGCGTATTACAATGTCATGGCGGTCGCCTCCACCAACGGAGAAGACATCAAAACCGGTCACAGCAGTTTCGGAACCTGGGTGGATATCACGGC
>CAZWME010000835.1:0-2743 GCA_964634515.1 uncultured Pirellulales bacterium
GAAAAAACTGTCACCGAACAAATCGTTCTTCCGGTAACGGCGGTAAAAGTTACTTGTGGGCGAATAGAGAAATTCCTGACATATACAGGAAGTATTGATGCAGTCAAGAGAGTTGTTATTGCGCCAATGGTTCCCGGCAGAATCGAAAAAATACTTGTTGACGAGGGGCGTTTTGTTTCGGCAGGAAAAGTTCTTGTGCGTATGGATGATAAGCAGCTTATCCAGGTAAAAACCTCTTATGAAACGGCAAAAAAAACCTATGAACGAATGAAGGCTTTGCATGAACGGGGAAGTGCGACCGAGCAGATGCTTGAACAGACTGGCGCGGCATTTGAAGTAGCCAAAGCTGGCTATGAACAAATACTGTCGAGTGTGGAATTACGCGCGCCGTTTGCCGGAACAATAATCGGCAAATATTACAATGAGGGAGAAATATACAGCGCAATGAAGCCCGGCCCTGAGGGGCTCGGGGCGATACTCAGCCTGGCAAAGCTGAACAGAATGAAAATTGAAGTCAAGGTTCCAGAACTGGATTATGTCCGGATAACAGCAGGTATTCCCGCTTTTATCAGTGTTGATGCCCTGGCCGCTAAAAAAATTACCGGTAAAGTCAGTAAGGTTTCACCTACTTTGGATATGCAAAGCCGTACCGCAAAGGTAACAATAGAGATAGACAATGACCAAAAGACCCTTCGGCCGGGTATGTTTGCCCGTGTGCGAATTGTGACTGAGTACAAAGATTCTGTTTTAATTGTTCCCACGAAAGCACTTGTTATAAGAAACGATTCAGCATTTGTTTTTAAAGTGAAAACCGGAACACCGCCGTATGAAACAGAGCCAATTCCGCTTTTCATGCGCCAGGGCTTAACAAATGCTGAATTCTCGGAAATCAGTGGCGAAGGTCTTGACGTATCAGACCTTGTTTTGTTGGAAAACAATGTCAGTCTGACAGCGGAGACGGTGATCAAGGTTATGACTATTATGGATGATGAAAGGAATTGATGTATGAATCTGCCTGAATTTTCAGTAAATAGACGGGTGACAATCTCGATGATGATCATGATTATTCTCCTGTTCGGTATTATTTCTTTTTTTCAGCTCGGTCTTGATCTCATGCCCGAGATGGAATTTCCCATGCTTACCGTAATGACCAACTATCCGGGAGTTGCCGCTGAAGATGTCGAGCAATTGGTAACGAGGCCAATAGAAGAAGTTGTCAGTACTATGAAGGGGCTGAAAAAAGTGTCGTCTTCGTCGGAAGAAGGCATGTCAATAATTATGGCTGAGTTCGAATGGGGAACAAATCTGGATTTCACCGGACAGGACATTCGCGAACAAATCAGCAGGATGGCGATGTTTCTGCCGGATGATATGGAAGATCCGATGGTACTGAAACAGGATGTTTCGCAGATGCCGGTTATTATCAGCGGCGTAACCGGCATGAAAAATACACAGGTGCTTAAGAAATACCTTACAGACAACATTGTTCCCCGTCTGGAGAGAATTGAAGGCGTCGCAGGGGCAATGATTTTTGGCGGTCTTGACAGAGAGATCAATATTTATCTCGATAAATCCAGACTGGAGACGTACAACATCAGCATGGATCAACTGATGGGCGCCCTGCACATGGCCAACCTCAACATATCGGGCGGATATGTAATCAGTGGACATAAGGAATATCTCGTACGAACAGTCGGGGAATTTAACGATTTGCAGACCATTTCCGAAACAGTAGTATCAGGCTATATGGGTGCTCCCATTCGAATAAAGGATATTGCGCGAGTGGTTGATACCTATAAGGAACGGCGTCACCAGATGCGGTTGAATCAGAATGACGCGGTTATCATGTTCGTGACAAAGCAATCGGGAAGTAATACCGTAAATGTAATCAGGGCTATAAATAAAACATTGGATGAACTCAGGCCGACAATGCCTGCGGATATAAAATTTATGCCGGTGATAGATCAGGCAAGTCTTATTGAATCCGCGACAGCAAACACGACGGGCACGGCGCTGATCGGTGGGCTGCTTGCCATTTTTATTCTTTTCATATTCTTAAGGAATTGGCGTCCCACAATCACTATTGCACTGGCTATACCAATATCAATTATCACGAGTTTCATCGGCCTGCGGGTATTCGATTATACCTTTAATATGATCACGATTGCCGGTTTTGCGCTTGCGGTGGGGATGCTTATTGACAATGCCGTGGTTGTCATTGAGAACATCTATCGGCATCTTGAAGATGGCGTATTGCGTAAAGAGGCGGCAAAAGTCGGTGCCACGGAGGTCGGTATGGCAATTACGGCCTCGACGCTGACAACCATGGCAGTATTTATTCCCATGACGCTCGGTGGTGGTATCGCCGGGCAACTGACGCAGCCTTTAGCCGTGACTATTTGCATCGGCCTCTCCGCGTCGCTGCTTGTGGCTGTCACTATAGTTCCAATGATGGCGTCGGTTATATTCAAGAAACGTTCGAAGGATGAGTATGCGAAAGCGCATGGCACAGAAGGCAAGAACAGATTTCGTGGGAGTTATGAGTCAGTGCTACGCTGGTCATTGAATCACCGAATAACCGTTCTCTTTATAGTTTTTATCATATTTGCGGGTTCTATCGGTTCAATGTTTTTTCTTGGTTTTGAGTTTATGGCCCAGGGGGATAACGGTATGGCAATATTTACCATTAAATTGCCTGTCGGAACAAACCTTAACGAAACAAACCGAATTGTTTCCGTTATCA
>CAZWME010000836.1:0-2740 GCA_964634515.1 uncultured Pirellulales bacterium
AATGACATCTTTGCTTTGTTTGTACGGCAACGTTCCATTTAATATTCAAAGGTCAGTAAAATACGATTTCCATTTTGGGGCTCACGCATTTGTCCTCCACAGGCGTTTATTTTGTTCACAGGCAGGTTGTTTTTTGTAAACACCCGTCAAATCCCTTTGTCGTTTAACAATTTATGGTTCGATATTAAAGGGGATGTATATTAATTGGATGTATCTTGCGTTTATAAAAAACAACACGCTGTTAGAATACGACACCCCCTTATCTTGTAAGAGAAAATGTATATGCGGATGTAACTGTTTTTTGGCAAATTGGTAATGGTACTGCTGCGGAGGTTTTTGTAGTTGTTTTTTGTTTTTGGCATATTTTTTGCTAGTGAGTTCAACTCGTCTTTAAGGCGCCGAATATTGGGCGGACGTCCTAAAAATAACTTCGGAGGAGGATGGGTCCGCCCGATTTCAGAGTAGCCCAAAGTTAACTCTGTTGGTGTTTTGAAGTCGTTGGAGTTGATTTTGTTATTAATATGGTGCGGAGTCGGCCGGAGGAGGACGACTCCGTTTTCCTTTGCGCACTGTGCGGCTTGTCCTCTCCCTTACGGTCGGGGCTTGGTTTTGTTTGGGGCAGGTAGTGGGTAAAGGAAAAAGAAAACCCCGCGTGAAACGCGGGGCTAAATTTATTTTTCACTACTCGATGTCCGTTCCGGGTCGTATAATCAGCTCTTATGGAACGGTCGGTTTACAGGATTATCGATGCCAATTTCAATCGGGCCCGCGAGGCGGTTCGCGTGATAGAAGAGTTTTGCAGGTTCGCCTTGAATTCGAGCCCATTAACCGAGCGAGCCAAACAGCTTCGGCATGAACTTTCAGCTTGTTTAGACAAACTTGATGTCGGTCGACTCATCTCGAACAGGGATACACTCGCTGATGTCGGTATCGGCAAAACGGTCGATGGTCAGCTTCAGCGTGCTGATTTGAATGATTGTTTTACTGCCGGCTGCAAACGTCTTACCGAGGCGCTGCGTGTGCTTGCCGAGATGACCCAAACACTTGACCCTTCAATAGCCGAAAAAGTCGAAAAACTTCGATACACCGCCTATGAACTTGAAAAAGATGTTGTTATTTTCAGCGACACAACCACAAAGTTCAAACAGGTCAGATTGTATGTAATAATCAGTTCCAGCTTACCGGCAGATGTTATTTCTTTGACTCATTGCTGTACAGCCGGAGGAGCCGAATGTATTCAACTGCGCGCAAAGGACATCGAAGACGATAAATTTTTTGCCCTTGCCGTCGAATTCGTACAAATATGTAAAGCCGCAGGTGTGCTTAGCATAATAAATGACAGAGTTGATATCGCAGTTGCCGCTGGTGCAGATGGTGTGCATCTTGGCCAGAATGATTTGCCGGTCGAATACGCCCGCAGACTTCAGATGTCTCCATTGATTATCGGCAGGAGCACGCATTCGCTCGAACAGTTGCGCATTGCCTGCGACCAGCGCCCGAGTTATGTGAGTTTAGGCCCTGTTTTTGCCACGCCCATGAAGCCAAGTGCTGAGCCCGTTGGTTTAGGTTATGTCAGCCAAGCCGTAAAAATGTTGGCCGATACCGGTATTTGCCACGTTGCTATCGGTGGCATAAAGTTGAGCAATATCAAGGATGTTTTAAGGGCTGGCGCCGAAGCGGTTGCGGTCTGTTCAGCGGTAACCGAAGCCAGCGCCCCGGCGACGGCCTGTAAGGCATTAAGGAAGGAAATCACTGATTTTAGCAAGGAATAACCTTATTTTGGGCCAGGTATTTGTTAGTATAGGTGGAGTTTTTCTACAAATTATCCACGAACAAGGCAGATTTTTGATAAGCGGCCCCAAATTTTAAAGAATTTAACTATGCAATTGGTCCTTAAACCGCCGGCTTGGGACGTTTTTTAAGGACCAGTTTTGTCGGAAAACGCAACTTCTTTATTATAAAGGAGTTAGGGTTATGAATACCTTGTGTTTGTGTAAGTGTGCAACGTGGTTATAAAAGATAAAATCGCGTTTGGCCCATTTTTTCGATTTTGTTGGAGAAGGTATAATTTTGAGTTATCAACAGGTTATCCACAATACAGGGATACCCACGGAAACAGATTTGTCGGATACCTTAACAGTACAGCGTAAAGAAAACTTCTGATTCATATAAATCTTTTCCAATACAGATTATAAAAACAATAGCAGTCGAGTGAGATATTTGGTATTTTACTCAAACTGACCGACCCGCCGTGCTTGTGCCCGTCGCGGCAGGTAGGCCAGTTTGAAGAAGTCAGGAGACAGAAGTCAGCCGTGAACCACATGGGGTTCACGGTCATAAACCCAACATGGTTTATGGAAGTCAGAGGACAGAAGCAAGAGGCAAATAGCGGAACCTGATGGAGAGTTGGTCTTGCGATGCAGCAACGGAAGTTAAGTGAAAAATTACCGGACAAGTTCAGTTTCGTTGTGGTTGTGGAATTGACCGGTGGTCCCGGATTTAACTTCGGCCGGATTGAGGGATTTCTAAAGGCTTGTAAAGCCGCCGACGGTTTAGTAGCCCCTGAGGCCTTTGATTTTGCAGGTATTACAATGCCGCAAAATCCCGGCGGACTGGCTAATATCAAACCTGCTGATGTGCTCAGCCAGATAAAGTCGGATGATTTGTTGGGCGAATTGGATTTTGTACCGCACGTTACGTGCAAAGATGATAATGCTTACGGCATAGTCAGTTCACTTGT
>CAZWME010000837.1:0-2738 GCA_964634515.1 uncultured Pirellulales bacterium
TCAAAACGCATACGCCAGTATCGTTTGATTTGTATTTTCCCGTTATCGAAAACAGCGTAATGAGCCGGTCGGAGCTTGAAGGTATTCTTGTATATAGTATATGGAGCCGGAATAAACTGGTAACCCATGAATAAATCAATTGCTGCAGGGTCAATATCCAGCTTTGTTTTGCAAATAGCAAGAGCATTCAATTCTGACGTAAAAGTAAATATTCCGTTTTGAAGATTGTAAACTAAAGGTTTTTGCCCAAAGCGGTCACGTGACAGCCAAAGCTTATTCTCTTTATCGTCCCATATTGCAAAAGCAAACATACCGCGTAAAAAGTTCAAGCACTTTACACCCATCTTGCGCCAAAGGAGCAACAAAATCTCTGTGTCAGAGGTTGTACGTAATTGTTCATTTGGTAAATAGATCTGCCTTAATTCTCTATAATTATAGATTTCTCCATTATAGACCAGGGTAAAACGGCCGCTTGGATCGGTCATGGGCTGATTGGAACGAGGATTGAGGTCTATGATTGAAAGACGCGTATGTCCCAGAATACAATTGCGATTGTTACTCCACTGGCCTTTTGTATCCGGACCGCGGTGTTGTAGAGATTGCAGCGGTAGACTGCCAAAACACCTATGGTCTACGCTTATTTGTCCTATTATCCCGCACATAAATTTATTCTTTCATGCCGATAATTAGATATGATCGTGTTAAAAGCTACTCGTCGGTGTATTGCTTCAATTCATTTCTAATATTTTCAGTCAACCAATTTTGTCCCTCGTATCTAAATGTTTTATCAATGCCCTTTTTAGAGTGGTCTTTGCTAACCTGATAAACATCATCCATTATAAATTCCGACGAAAAACTCCTTGATATCTGCTCTATTGTAGCTTTATTTAAGGATGCAATGTCAGCTTTATATACTCCTCTCAAATGTCCCCAGGGATGTTTTTTACAGCTACTTATCGGGAGATGAGAACCGGAAAAACTATAATAGTTATGGTAAAGGTGATATGACAACCCACCGGGTTTTGTGATGCGACTTAATTCCTGAAAAAAGCCTTTGAGGTTAACGACATGCTCGAGAACAGCCGTGGATATAACAACGTCGAACTTATTATTTTCAAAAGGTACCCTGATGCCATCATACGATATTAGATTTATATCTGAATGGTTGAGTGGCAAAGTAGAAATCTTTGAAATTTGTTTGTAGTAATTTCGGCCAAGGCTATTTCTCTCGGCAAAAGCCTTTAGGAATGAAAAGACGATCGTTTTGCCTTTTCTTATAAGGCTGCGGTACAGGGCCCAGAATCCGTCCCTGTAGAAAGTATCCACAACATCCAAACCATAAACTTCTTTTGCAAAATAGGAAAAAAGTAGAACGTCCGGATATTTGTACCCACACCCTATAATCAGAACAGAAGCTTCATTCAATGAAACCGTTAACCTTTTTTCTATATCGAACTTACTTTTGATAAAGGCGTTGAAGTAGTCATGGTGCGCTTTTTCGACCGAAATAGGTTTCAAACTTGCGAGATAGGACAACTTTTTTCGTAGTTTAATTTTTTTCATCGGCCTGCGAGGGATATTCTTTCAATATCGCTCAGGTATCATAATACACATGAAATCCGTCAAGATTTGTATAATCCAACCGAATTCTTTTGGGAGGAAGGGGCATCCCGTACTATTGCTAATTCCCATCCGGTTCGTTATCGAATTTTTTTAAGTGATACAATTTTATCGTTGGTCCAGGAGTGAAACGGCTATCCGGCTTTATTTCGTAAACAAGGTCGGCATCTTTCTCCAGCGTTTCAAAGAAGTTCAGGTATGATCGCGATGCTTCTGGAAATTCTTCTACAAAGTCAGGGTAAGTGTAGGTGTCAACAAAAAGGCTGCTTAAAATAAGATAATCTATCCCCATATCCTTGTAGTAACTTATGGGTCTGGCCCTGTCTTCTTTCAGGGCATTATTAAAATTTTTGCTGGTCACGGGAATGCAAACATTATCATGTTTGGTTATTGGAGGATTAAACATATATAACCTGAAAAAACCGATCTTCTGGTCTGTCGGAATATTTTCATCTATCCATTCCTTGGCATAAATTCTCGTATCTTTTTGGGTCGAAATATAGTCAAAGATGACAACTCTGTAAATGGAGACTGATAAAATAATTGAAACCATCAACCCGATAAAGTATTTCTTTTTATGTTCTGCGATATTGAGTTTTTCAGCTAAGTCGTTAAGAAAAATGGCGATACTAAGGGCAAAAAATGGTATGACGGGTACAAACCACCGTGTGGCTGGCTTTCCTATGCTTAGAACATAAAGACAGAACAAAGCTGCCGGAATTAAAAAGAGCATATCTTTTGCTTTTCTTTTAAATACTAAATAGAGAAAACTTATGCCTATGGCTATTTCATACGGCTCTCCGAAGGCATATCTTAGCGAATACGATGCCCTCATTGTGTTTCTCGTACTGGCCAAATAATGATAAAGGGTTTCCCAGAACCCATACAATCTGGGATATACTGCCAGTTGCGTCGCTCCCATGCCAAATTCCCCTAATATGGTATTGAAGAATTCCCGGAGCCTTATTACCGAATAGGGCATAGCGCAAATAAAACCGATTGGTATTAAAAGTAAGCCGTAAATAAAGTATTTATTGACAAATAACTTTGGAGTAATTTTCTTGTGGCCAATAACATTAAAAAAATGTGCGTTGAAGTACAAAGGGGCCAGATATACG
>CAZWME010000838.1:0-2736 GCA_964634515.1 uncultured Pirellulales bacterium
ATTGCCGCTTTACTATCTGGGCTGGGATGCTATTCGCAGTGCCAAGCGTGCAGAGAAACTGGCCGAAGAAGTAGGTCTTGGTGGCAGATTGCACCATCGGCCCACAGAACTTTCCGGCGGGGAAATGCAAAGAGTTGCTATAGCCCGGGCTTTAGCCAACGACCCACAGGTTATTTTCGCCGACGAACCTACCGGGAACCTCGACTCAGCCACAGGTGAACAAATCCTGGATTTGCTTGTCAAATTAAATAAACAGGGCAAGACAATTATCATGGTAACCCACGAACCCGATATCGCCAAGTACGCTCACAACCAGATGCATATGATTGATGGTGCGATAGACAGAATTGAACGGAACCGCAATGAGGCAGACTAAGATATTCAGAAACATATGGTTAGGCATAGAGAATGTGCTGATGCACAAGCTGCGTTCGTTCCTTACTATGCTTGGAGTCGTATTTGGGGTAGGAAGCGTCGTGGCTATGTTGTCGGTTGGTGAGGGGGCCAGCAAAGAAGCGCTTGAACAGATACGAAAGCTCGGAAGCAACAATATCATCATCTCAGCGATTAAGTCAGCGGAGGAAGAAGCGACGACCACCCAGCATTCGCACATGAGTATCTACGGGTTGACCTACGAAGACCAGGTCAGGATTGCTGAGAGTTTCAGTAACATCAAGAAGACCGCGCCGGTGAAGCTGATGCGAAAGGAATCACGTCTGCGTGAGAGGTCGATGGAACTGCGGGTAGTGAGTACAACACCCGAATGGTTCGAGCTTGTGCCCCGCGAGGTTATAGCAGGGCGGGTGCTTCTTCCGGCCGACCAGGACAAACAGGCCCCCGTGGCTGTGCTGACCGAGTTCGGCGCCCGAAAAATCCTTGCTACCGAGAGCACCATAGGCCAGACCATCCGTATAGGCGGCGACGAGTTCGAAATCGTTGGTATTATCAAAAGCGAAAGCGGGCAGGCCGGAAACATACAGATTCCGGACCAGGAAATCGATGTCTACATTCCCATTGAGGTCGCACGCAAATACTTCGGCGACATAACCTTTATACACACATCAGGTTCACGGACGCTGGAAAAAGTAGAGCTGCACCAGATTATTGTCCAGCTTGATGAGGCGGATAAGGTTGAGGCCACCGCAGCAGGCATTGAAAGAATGCTGGAACGGTTTCACAAGAAGAAAGACTACATCGTCAGCGTTCCTCTTGCCTTACTCAAACAAGCCGAAGCAACAAAACGAACGTTCAGCATCGTGTTGGGCTCCATCGCAGGTATCAGTCTTCTGGTCGGAGGTATCGGCATTATGAACATCATGCTTGCCTCCGTAACGGAGCGCACACGAGAGATAGGAATCCGCCGTGCCATCGGTGCCAAGAGAAGACAGATTATTCTTCAATTTCTCATAGAGACAGTTGTTTTATCCACTACCGGGGGCATTATTGGATTGGGTGTGGGTATTATCATCCCGTTTCTGATAACCTACTTTTCAGGTATGATGACGGTCATTACGTTGGCTGGTGTTCTATTTCCACTATTTATTAGTATGACCATAGGAATAATCTTTGGTTTATATCCTGCAATGAATGCTGCAAAAGTCGACCCAATCATTGCCTTAAGACACGAATAAAAAAGATAGGGCCTGGATTCGAACTTACAACCGATGAATTGTGAATCCAATTTTACAGTTTGAGTAACGCGCCCGGCAGGACTTGAACCTGCAACCTTTGGATTCGAAGTCCGCGACTCTATCCAATTGAGCTACAGGCGCAAAAATCCATCAGTTCAGTCTCTTACAATAATCAAAATCACCGCTTCGGTCAAAATAAAAACCGCCCCTTTCAGGACGGCTGAGTAAAGATTCAATATAAGTAACTACCTGTCCTTCGCTGTACAAAAGCAGGCACTGGAAGAAAGGCGGGGCATAAAAAACCATGTTTTCCTGCCATTTTTCAAAAACCCCGCCTCAAAAACGAAAAGCCTTGACCATTCAATGTGATTTTGATAAGATTATTAACATCGAAAGGACTGAATTATGTTTTGTAATCGTTTAAATGGGAAATGTCAGGATAAACTGATTCATAGATTCATAGAAAATAACGCATTTTTTTTGAAAGAGTAGCGAATTACGATTTTAGGAAAATATTCATTTGGAATAGGCGACAGGTTCGGTCGGCAGGGAAAGGCGCAGCTTGCAGCGGTGATTAAGGCGAAAGAGCAAGGCGTTGAAATTACGCCCGTTTGGAATAAATCTCACCGTGAGCATACGATTATAGGGACAAATCCGCAAGATACGCGCAAAGAAGCAAATGATGCGGTGGCAGCCTGTGGTTGGGATAAACCTTATTTTGTTGATGCGGACCATATCGGGCTTAATAACGTTGATGAGTTTATTGAATCAAGCGACTTTTTTACGCTGGATGTTGCAGATTTTATTGGCAAGCCCGCAGCCGAAAGTGATGTGGAGGCCTTTGTCAGAAAACACAAGAAATATATTGGTTCATTCGCAATCCCTGGAATCGATGAGAGTTTTGAAATCAGTGAAGAGCAGGCAAAGACAATAGCAGGCAAGTATCTTTTTGCGGTCAGGGAAGCGGGCAAAATCTATCGACATATTGAAGCGGCCAAGGGTGGTGATAATTTTGTTACAGAGGTTTCGATGGACGAAACCGGCCAGCCGCAGACACCGGTTGAAATGCTTTTCATCCTTGCAGCCATCGCTGATGAGGGTATTG
>CAZWME010000839.1:0-1915 GCA_964634515.1 uncultured Pirellulales bacterium
TATTTGGTGTCAGGCTGGGTTTGAGCGATATGTGAATGCCTTCTTCTACTTTTTCGAGTTTTGGCTGCGGTTTCTCCGAAGGGTCGTTCGGTTCAGTATAGCCTACAATATAATAGGTTTCGAAATTCATAACACTAATTTCGGCAGTTTTATTTTCCTGACAAAGTACTTGTGGTGACGCAAGCACTTTGGAATCTTTGTGCGCCCGGACAGCTTTGAGAAGTAAACCGACATTGTGCTCGGGAGGAATGAAACTCATTTGATTAGAGCCATCTACGGCCGCGAGCAGTTCAGATTTAAGTTTCAACAATTCCTTCGCTTCGTCCTGGGAATCTGCGTTATGGTTGATATTTTCAAGAAAATCTTCAGTAACCGCCAGGAACCATGTTTCAATCAGGAATTTGGTTGTTTTGAAGTTGAGCTTCTCAAATTCTTTTGTGTCAACAAAACGCGCGGAAAAATCGAGAAACAGAACATTTGTTCCATCAGCTTTTTCAAGCATTGTTTTGTCGTAAGCTATCGGTATGAATGGGGCGTTACGCTGGCCCGATTTTCCCTTGTCAAAATATTCAACATTATCAAGAATCCAGTCATAATCCTGTCCATCTCGTATATAGTGTCTCAATTTCTGAATGCTCTCGGGCAGATCATCATTGTTGTCGTCGGCATACATAGCAACGGCAAGGCCTAATAGTTTTAGCTTATGAGCCGATAGTGATAGTACTCTTTTAACATCGATCTGTGAATCGGCGGATGGGGTTATTATGGTTGGAGTTAAAATAAACAGCAGCTCTTTTGCTTGTCTTTCAGCATTATTTATATTAGCTCCGGGTGCGGGGGGATTTCCTGTTAAGCCGCCGACTACCACGCTTTCGCCCGGATTGGCGCGCATCTGAGTAGCGAGTTGTCTTGAGGAGACGGGTGTAGTTTCAAATGCTTCAAATGCTGGTAAATTTCGTGAGCCGAGGTCTGCTTTGAAGTCCAGAATTATGTGACCATCTGCAAGAACGTGTGGAGTGATTTCAAGCGAGTCAACTACTTCCACATATTTTTTTTCAGTTGCTGCTTGGGTTTGCTGACCACGGCCACCAGGCAATACCTTGGTTATTTGCTGCAGTGGTACTTGTTGAGCCGATCTAATCTTAGCTGTTTTACCGTTGATCGTCTCAATCATTGGATTCATCAGGATTTTCAAACAGCCTTTTGAGGTTAGCACATCGATGAGGGCTTTGAACTGTTGCTCTGTTACTCGTTTATTTTCGGCGGATTTGTCCTTAGTTGCGGCTGTGGCTTTTGCGACTTGTCTCAATATGACATCGATCTTTGTGTTACGGAGACTTACTTTGCCGCCCAGGATTTTCTCGGCCTCTTTGAGCGTTTCGGTGTCTATTTCTGAATCAAGGGAAACTTCGACGACGAGGAGATTAACCTTTACGTGTGCTTTATCCTTATCAGGAGGTGCAGGACTTGTCGCCAATGCAGGGACGGTTGAAATTTTGTCAGTTGGGGATTCTTCGTCCTGCATTTCGGATTGTTGTTCATTTAAGTGTGGTGTTATTAGTTCGCTGGTTGTAGGTTCAGAGCTTCGAACGTCGTAGGGGTATTTGAGAATTACGTCACGTTTTGTTTTGCCTGATTCGACCTCCATATCAACTTTTAGATTTCTGCTGCCTGCACGCATTATCACATACTTGCCGGATCTGAGTCCGCCGATACTGAATGTTCCATCCTTTTGTGTCGTACAAAGATATCTTTCGAAAAAAACCGGTGTGAAATGGGGGATTACTCTTAAGGTGATTCCGGCCATACCTTTACCGGTTTTTTCATTCACAAGCTTTCCTTCTATCTCTGCCTCAGGGGCCATTGTAATCTTTATATCAGTCTGACCTGCTTTAAATTCAGCCCATTCATACCC
>CAZWME010000839.1:1925-2736 GCA_964634515.1 uncultured Pirellulales bacterium
CTTTGTCAATACGATCCGGTTTGCGGGAATAAATTGTACCGAATCCCGGTGCGGTGACTAAAAGGTCGCTGGAGACATTTTGAGGTATATTGTCGAACTCGAATTGTCCTTCCCTGTCAGTATGAACCGACAGCCCGTTAAATGGTCGGATGCCCGGAAGCCAGCTTACTTCTTCATCCTGAGTAATTTTATCCTCGAAAAGTACAGCGCGGACTTCTGCGTTGGGAACGGGTTTGCCGTTGTCGTCAACGATTCTTCCTGAAAGTGTCGTCGGCTCCTGCAGTGTGATCTTAGCTTTATGATTGCCGTCATACAGGGCCCAATTAGCCCATCCAATCGCCAAGCCTTCTTTTTGTGCTATGACAAGACCACCATCGCTTCGATTTTTCTTTACAGTGGGCGTGGTTTTAAATGAGAATTTTCCATCGTCTTTCGTCACTGATTTGCCGATAAGCCGCAGTTTAAGATTTCCCGCTTTATCAAAGTACGTTTCGTATGCTTCTACCATGGCCGAAGCTACAGCGTCGCCTTTACTGTCAACAATTCGGCCAGTGCATGTTATTGCTAAGAATTTATTACTGTCGACCTTTGATGTGGCCTGTTCGTAATTATTAGTCAGAGCGAGAGTTGTAGGTATGGCTAATGCGATTATCAGTAGAATGACGGTTGCGGCGGGTACCCAGCTTATGCCGGTGTTGTCGGTTGAGTCCTTTCCGAGGAGGCGGCATATACGCCTGAAAAGATTGCCTCCGGTTGCCGCTACGGCCAATTTACCGTGAGTCGCACGGATTTCTTCCATTGAGGCCAAAGC
>CAZWME010000840.1:0-2734 GCA_964634515.1 uncultured Pirellulales bacterium
ATTCCATTTAAGAAGCGCACAGAAAAGGTGGTGGTGGTTGGGAGCGGACCAGCCGGGTTTTTTGCTGCCCATGTTTTGCAATTATCCGGATTTCATGTAACTATTCTTGAACGCGGGTCAGAAGTGGATCAGCGTTTCAGGGCCATTGAGTTATTTGAAAGCAAGGGGAAATTCAACGACCAGAATAATTACGCATTCGGGGAGGGAGGTGCCGGGACCTTTTCAGACGGGAAGCTTACCTCGAGATCAAAGCACATCTCCCGGGAACGCAACTTCATTCTTTCAGAATATGTGAAAGCCGGTGCACCTGCAGAAATAGTATACATGTCCTACCCTCATTTGGGAACCGACAATCTCAAAGTAATTGTGGCCCATCTTCGTCAGCAGTTTCTTGATCACGGAGGAACATTCTTATTTGAAACTCAACTTAAGGACATTATTTTCAAAGGAAACAGGACAACGGGTGTCGTTTCCAAAAACGGCGAACTGGAAGCGGATCACGTGATACTCGCTACAGGTCATTCTGCCTACGATACATACCGTATGCTGATAGAAAAAGGGATTCAGTTCGGTACCAAGAATTTCGCCCTTGGTCACCGGATCGAACATCCGCAAAAGCTTATTAACCAGGCTCAGTGGGGCAGAGAAACTTTGCCCGGAGTCAAAGCTGCAGAATACCGTTTAAGTACAAAGTCGAAATCGGGATTAGGGGTTTATAGTTTTTGTATGTGTCCTGGCGGCATGGTGGTGCCGGCTGCAGCTTATAAAGAAAAAAGTG
The DNA here is from genome assembly GCA_964634515.1 of uncultured Pirellulales bacterium. GTDB lineage: Bacteria > Planctomycetota > Phycisphaerae > Sedimentisphaerales > Anaerobacaceae > NIOZ-UU13. The sequence goes on from CAZWME010000840.1 coordinate 779, forward strand.
TCGTAAATGGAATGAGCAATTATCAGCGTGATGGCCAGTTTGCCAATGCCGGTTGTGTTGCAGGGGTTCATCCCGATATGTTGCTGGGACATAAATGCTCTCCCGGGGAGATACTGGACTGGATGGATGAGCTGGAGGAAAGCTTTTTTGCTTTTTCCAACAGCTATATGATTCCTGCAAACATGGCAGCTGACTAATTCTACTTTGCGACTTTAATTTTCGATTCTAGCTCACAAGTCTTCATACCTGTAATATCTGTCAATGTCTTTTTGTCTATGATAGTGTCTTATTTTCATCTGTTCCAGCCTCTTATCGTATTGTTCTTTCGTGCCAAATAGCTCAATTATTATTAAAATTCTCGCATCTCTTATACTCATTAAAGGGAACTCCGTTTCGTTTTCTATTTTTTCTTTTAGCAGAAATAGAGCTGCTAACATGACCAGTGATTGATGATGGTGCCATCCGATCCATTTCCTAATTTGATAATCTGACATGCCCAACTCATTTTTGCTATCATCAAAAGTCCTTTCAACCCAATATCTTTGTGCCTGAAAATACGCATATTCCTTTGGGGTGTATACTCCAGACCTTCCGTTACTAAAACTGTATTTTATTTTTGGTTTCTTATCTTGGGTTTTAGTGATTACCAAAGTTCTTCTTCTTGCCTGGTCCTCTTGTCCATCCCATACCCACACATTAACCACATGTACTTTCAATTTCAACCATCCCTTTGCTGTTTTCCTGACCTTTACTTTTTCCCAATCAGTTTCCTTTAAACTACCTGAGTACTGATCTAATCTAAATGTCTTTTCTTCTGTTTTTAGTCTTTCAGGCTTTCTTCCTCTTCCTTGCTGCTTTTCGGGAATAAAGAGACGTGGCTTTGATAAAAACACTTTCTCATCCTTGTGTACATCAAGTACATATAGCTTACCCCTTTCATCTAACCCTTTGGTCAATTGATAATTATGACCATATAGACCGTCTCCACCTATCCAGTCAAATTCCACCCCACGTTCAATATCAGCATCTATCATTTCTAATGCCAACTCAGGCTTTGTTTTATATACCCGGTTTTCTTCAGGAATTTTTGCCTTATCGCATCTTGCTTTAGATGATGTCCAACTCTGGGGTAAGAATAATCTCTCGTTAATTATCGTGGCTCTTGTATCATTTACTAAAGAGCTATAAACAGCTACCTGGCAATTATCAACTTTTCCGGCAACACCTGCATACTGATTTTGTACCCCGACAGATTCATTCCCTTTTTTCAAATGTGAACTTTCATCAACGATATAACCAGTAGGAACACCGCTCTTCTTTTTGTTTTCCCGTAAAACATTTGAAGCATCAAGACTTAGTCTGGAGATCAGTTCTTGATAATCCCACTTCGAATTAGAAATAAAATGCTGATAGGCTCGATACTCACCATCATGTATTTCTTCTTCCATGCGTTCCATGTTTGCGTGCCCCTTTTCACAAATCAATAAACCTCCAAGGTAATTTTCTGCTGTCTGAGAGTTGTCTCTTCGATGAACGGTAAAGACATCCTTGTAATGTAGTAAACCGTCAGCAATGTATGTTCTTGACAGTCTGGCGTTTCTGGATTTTCGATGAAATTTTTTTTTCGATTGAATTTGTGTCATTTCTAAATTCAATCGACACGATTAAACTTTATGTTGATTGAAATAAAGATACAATTCTTACACCGCTAATAGCATGAGAAAAACCTTGGACTTATCAACAAATTTCATAAAAACAACAACCATTACACATCTGAATCACAAATATTTACAATGCTTTATACCTTGCTAAATGAATTAGTGGTTGTGGAGTTTGAAAGAATAGCTTTTGGGTCAAAATTTGTATATTTCAAAGAACTTTTTTTATAGTCGTAAAGTAGAATTAGTCACTTCACAAACAAAAACCAAACCTGGGTTGTAAAAAAACAAATAATCA
>CAZWME010000841.1:0-523 GCA_964634515.1 uncultured Pirellulales bacterium
GACTGCTTCGTTTAACGTCCGGCCCCGCATAAAGGCGAGCGGAATTATCTCGATGATATCCAGTTCAATGAATTTTTTCATCTGGGTGAAATCCATCATATCTTCGAGCGCGTCAAACAAGGGGCGGAGATACGGATTGACCTTTGCCTGTATATCCCCGGGGAGAAAACCGAGTTTCTCGCCTGCTTCGACGGCGGGACGTGCCAGGACAATCCTCCTGATTTGCTTTTTCTTTAGCATTGATACCGCGATGGCGACAGCGAGATAAGTCTTTCCAGTTCCGGCCGGTCCCGTGCAAAAAGTAAGGTCGTTTGTCAGCATTGTTTTAATGTACTTCGCCTGACCTTTTGTGGACGGTTTAATAACCTTTTTATGAGCATAGACGGTTATCGCTTCGCTGGCTTGGGGAATTTCAGGTGATTCGCTTTGTCGTATAAAAGTAGTGACGTTTGCGGCTGAAAGTGAGTGGCTTTTGAGAAGCCGCTTTTGCATCTTGTCGATGACCTCAACGGCCTTATTTACG
>CAZWME010000841.1:533-2732 GCA_964634515.1 uncultured Pirellulales bacterium
TAATGTGAACCTCGAGTGAATCCCGCAAAAGCCGAAGGTAACTGTCGGCGGGGCCGAACAATTCGAGCTGCTTATCGGTTGAATCTAATTGTATCTTAATTTCCAAAGCTCTTCTCAATCAAAAGCCCAGCATAAAGAACAAATAACCAAACGGCGCCGCCACGAGAGGCGAATCGATAATATCCAATATACCTCCGAATCCCGGCACTTTGTTTGCGGAATCCTTTTGCTCGGCGTCCCGCTTAATCATAGATTCGACCAAATCTCCAATCTGCCCTATAAATGCAAGGCAAACACCAAAGATTATCGCAAACCACCAGGACATTATATCACAACTTACGGCAAAACCAATAGCAACAATAATTGCAAATGCAACTGCGCCGCCCATTCCTTCCCATGTTTTTCCCGGGCTTATTTTAGGTGAAAACTTGTGCCTTCCGAACATGCTCCCAATCGTGTAAGCCCCTATGTCGGCTGACTTTACGACAAAAATGAACATAAGCAAAGGCCAGATTCCGAGTTCGAGCCGGATACTAACACAGAAGCCGCTCAAAAGGCCTAAATACAAAATCGAAAAATAACTTGTTCCGCAGTTAGCAAGTATTCCAGAGATGTTATTGAACATATACTGATATAAAAGCAAAGCAAACAGCACGAATACCGAGAGGAAGATCAGATAATTTTCAGGCCTGATTTCTATAAACTGCAGCAAATAGCCTTTGGTTGCGAACAAAATCGAGGCAATGATTGAAACGGGGAGAAAAACCTTGAGGTTTTTGGCCGCTGCAAGTCTTGACAATTCGAGCTGGGCGGGGATTGCAAGCAGGGCGATGAGGAGGCAAAAAACTGTTCCCTGTATTGGTTTATCGTCGTCGGCCAAAGCCGTTATAGAGCCGTCCAGCCAGCCGTCGAAAATGACAACGGCTATAAAAAGCACTGACATCAAAATTCCAAAAAACAACCTGTGTTTGAGCATATTTTCTTATTTCTTGTCAGTGAGCTGATACCCAGATAAGTAAATGCTTTCACCCATCTGTTTATCCACTAATCAGCTTATTTGAGAGATCCGAAACGCCGGTTTCGTTGAGCGTAAGCCAGGATTGCTTCTTCCAAGGACGTCTCTGTGAAATCCGGCCAAAAGGTTTTTGTAACGTAGAATTCACTATATGAAATTTGCCAGAGCAGAAAGTTGCTGATTCTCATTTCATTCGCAGTACGTATCAGCAGGTCCGGCTCGGCAAGCCCCGCTGTATATAGGTGCCGGCTTATACATTGCTCGTCGATATCTTCCAAACATAGATCGCCGCTTTTATATTCTGTGGCGATTTTCCGTGTCGCATCGACGATTTCCGCTCTGCCCCCGTAGTTCAGCGCCAGCGCAAGTATCATACCGGTATGAGTGCTGGTCAGCTCCATTGTCGTATTAATCTCTTCTAATACCGACTCGGACAGTCCGTCCACTCGCCCGAGGTGAACGAGTTTTACATTGTTCCTCTTGAGCATATCCCGAATCCCGATAAGGTATTGGGTGTAGAGGTGCATAAGGGCATTGATTTCGTATTGTGGTCTTTTCCAGTTCTCTATGCTGAAGGAATATAAAATCAAAGTTTCGATACCAAAATCGACACATCGCAGCGCGATTGTCTCGACTGTTTTGCCTCCTTTGCTGTGTCCCTCAACCCTCGGAAGGCCCTGTTTCTGTGCCCATCGGCCGTTGCCGTCCATAATGATGGCAATATGCCGGGGCATCTGCTCTGGTTCTACACCAAGACGCTCGGCGGTTTCTTTACGTTTCTCTTCAAAGCTTTTCATTAATTTCATGCTACGAGTAAGAATTCAGAATTTCTGAACTTTGCACTATTTTTTGTTTCTGTTACCTGAATATTGTCTGACTTCGTTTCGGTCCTACGCCAATGACTGTAATTGGCGTTCGTATCAGCTCTTCGATTCGGCAGACATAGTTTTGAGCGGTCGTGGGCAAATCGTGAAAATCATTTACTTTGGACAAATCCTCATCCCAGCCGGGTGCGGTTTCATAGACGGCAGTTGCCTGTAAGAGCTTTTCCGTATTCGAGGGGAAGAACGTCTTTTCCTGACCGTCGATTTTATATGCCCTGCAAATCTTCAATTCTTTGAGCCCTGCCAGCGTATCCAGGTGCATCATTGCTATCGAATCTATAGCGCCGATGGTTGCCGCGT
>CAZWME010000842.1:0-2724 GCA_964634515.1 uncultured Pirellulales bacterium
CAGCCTTGGTGTCTTTTATATATTTGCCATTGTTTCATTACTCGGCACGTTGTATCAACGTCCACAACAAAAAGATGTCCTTGTACTCTACAATCAATTTTTACATAACCAGAAATCAGTGGAAATAATGAAGGAATAAGGATATGAAGTTGAGTCGAAAGCATATTATCATACTCACCCCTGGCTTAGTGCTGTTTGTAATGATAGCTTTGTATCGTTTGTTTCCATATCTTTTAAAACATCATGCCCAAAAAGCTGATTCCGACTACTTCCTTATTGCATGCGTTGTATGTGGCACTATGCCTTTAACAATGGCGCTGCTTTACGCTGTTTACAGATATCTCCAACAGCTCAAGGAAAAACAACAGGCCGAGGCAGATAAACGGTTTTACTCTGACTTTATCGAAAAAGAGCGGTAATTTTGATAAGAAATAACCATATAAATATAATAAGGTGGAAAAATGATTAAGGCAAAATTCAAGCACACAAATATTGTCGCGAGGGACTGGCGGGAGCTTTCCGATTTCTACTGTCAGGTTCTCGGCTGCGTTGAGGTTCCTCCGGAAAGGGCCGCTACCGGAGAATGGGTCGAGCTCTGTACGAACGTTCCCGGCGCCGAGGTACGTGGAATTCATCTAAGGCTGCCGGGTTATGGCGATGATGGGCCTACACTTGAGATATTTCAGTATAACAATGCACAGAACCACCCGGAAACAGCTATCAATCGCCCGGGTTTGGCGCATCTTGCCTTCGAGGTTGACGACGTCGAAGCGGCCAGAGACGAGGTAACAGCCGCAGGTGGTGATTGCGTCGGCGAGTTGGTCACTGTGGATATCCCTGATGCCGGCATAATAACATTTATATATATGACCGATCCTGAAGGAAACATTATCGAGTTGCAAAAGTGGGAATAAACCTGATAATCATGGGTATGAGCTTTTAACTCCAGGGCAGCTTAAGATGGAAGAATTCATTGGAGAAAGTATAGAGGTGGAAAAGGCCGAGACTTCACCCCAACCGGTACGTTTCAAATGGCGGGGCCAAATGCACGAAGTCGCCGAAATACTGGACGAACACGTTGACACCGGCTACGGCAACCTGCCGCCTAAAAGCCAAAATTGGCGCACGCGAAGGCACCGCCGCTATTATGTTGTGAAAGATTTACAAGGTGACGTTTTTAAGATATATCTGGATTATGCCAATCGAAAGAAGCCAACCTGGTGGCTGGCAGAAGAGCAATCACAGAACAAGACCGGTATCATCGAAAAATAAAAAAGTAAAATCGTAAAAAAACAAAAGGAGAATCCAGACGTTTTAACAGAGGCTTTCCAATTCATTCTCCGAAAAAACCCTTGAATAGCGTGCGATTAATGTTACTAATGAGCTTTCTGCTTTTTGAGGATAAAAAAACTATGAGAAGAACTATAATGGGTATCCTGATGTTATTAAATTTGGCCGGATGCAGCAATATTCCCTCCGGCGCCGAAGCGGTTCAGGACTTTGACATCAACCGGTATCTGGGCAAATGGTATGAAATAGCGAGGCTGGACCATAGTTTCGAACGCGGGCTTACCGATGTTTATACAACTTATACCCTGAGGAAGGACGGAGGGATAAATGTTTTGAACAGGGGCTTCGATCAAGCCGGCGGAAAATGGAAACAGGTGCGCGGGCGGGCCTATTTTACAAAGGGAAAGACTGTCGGCCGGCTGAAGGTCACATTTTTTTGGCCGTTCTACGGCGGCTACAATGTAATTTCGCTTGACAACGACAACTATTCATATGCACTGGTCTGTGGGCCGACAGAGGCATATCTATGGATACTTGCCAGAGAAAAGACGCTGAGTAAATCTATTATCGATAAGCTCGTCAAGACAGCGGCAAATGCAGGCTTTGACGTTGAAGGGCTGATTTTTGTCGAACAGGAACGTTCAGATTAATAATTTATAATTCAGATTTTTCCTAAGTATTCGTTTTAACTGCTCTAAGCGATAAAAATTTAACGTTGTAATTAAAAGCGAAAATATGCGAGAGGCAATGGACTTCGATTTCAAAAATTCTTTTGCGAGATGGTATTTTTATATCACCCCGGCGTTCATTCTGCTTGACTATTGTTTGGGATTAAATATACGAGTCGCCGCCCTTGATTCGATGCCGTTGTACAAGAACCTGTATTACGGATTCTGCGTTCTCTGTGGCATCTGTATGTATATAATCCCCCGGTACTCGGCGGTTGTGGCGTTGCTCGAAAGCTCAATCAATATCATGATGCTCGTATTGGGCATATTTTTACCATACATCCGAACTATCACGGCGTTGATGGACGATGTGCTCGGGGCGGATTTTCCGGCTTTGGAAGAATCATTAAAGGTTCAGCCGATGGTGAATCTTTTTATCGTGGCTTTCTGTTTATTACTCACTTTTAGAAAAAGTATTGAGACAATAGCAGAATCTTTCGGTTACAATAAGCAGGCTTCCAAAAAATAAATAGAATTAATATAGTCGGAAGTTAAATTAAGAAGGTAATGCTTATAATTCTCGGCGCATGCTTTATAATAGATGAGATTGGTAAAAGAACGGATTTAATACGATAACAAATTAAGGATAAAATATGGGATTTCTTTGGGAAGTCGTACAGACGGGCCTGATGTATGGTCAGAAGCGAAAATCCGATACGGTTGAGGACCGGGTACAGTTTCTCGAAAACCAGCTTATAAGGACACA
>CAZWME010000843.1:0-2723 GCA_964634515.1 uncultured Pirellulales bacterium
TCGAATATTTTCTGCTTCAGTGGACAGGACAGGTCTGCGTCACTGACAATACTCAGGAAACGTTTTTTGTGCAGGTCGGTGAAATCATTTCCTTCTTTTAGCACAAAATAGACCTCATACAGTGCGATGAGATAAATCACCGCCAATTCCACCGCCAGCCGGTAATACTGAATATAGCTGACGTCTTTTATATATTCCTTGCACATCGCAGAGCCAGCCTTGTTTTTTTGATACTCTTTGTCTGCTTTCTTATAAGGTCCGAATTTTTGACATGCACGCAGCGTCAGCAGCAGATTATCTACAGAGTTTTCAATTTCATCTTCGGTTGGGCAGCTACTGTATGTTTCCACAAATCCTCGCTGCAGAAAATAACGGAACCATTCTTCGCTGTTCCTTGTGGTTGCCCCCTTGATACAATCAGTCCATTTATGAAAATTCTGTTTCAGGAAGTCATATTTTGAACCGCTCTTTTGCTCCAGACGATAGACCTCCTCATAAAGAAAATAGTCCTGGAAAACTTCACACTCGCGGTGTTTTTTGCGGTTTTTCCCCTCGCGATAATAAGGACCTGCAACACGGTTCACGACCGGATGAATTATCTGGTCGGCTGCGATATGTGTCAGATGCCCGGCAATATAGGCAAGTTTTCTTTTATCGTCTTCATAGAGATTGACTTTGCCCTTTTTTCTTATTACATCGCTGAAAATAATCTCAACCAGCTTTAAGGGAAATTCGTTTGGTTTGTGAGAGTGCAAATGATAAGACCAGGGTGTTACTCCTTTAGCCTGCACGAATCCTTCTTTGAGCACGTCTTTGATGGAGCTGGACAATTTGGCATAATAATAAAGGTCGGGTCCCAGACTGCCGAGATTAACATACGACTTGTAGTTTTCCTTCCTGGAATCTTTGTCAAGCTCGGCGGCAAATTCTGTAAATTCATCGATTCCCTTTGTTTTTAGTTTTTGAAGTGCCTTATGTGCGATGAGCATATGTGTTATGTTTGCCGGCATAGCAATTTTCCTTTATCCATATTATCTATAAGTTCTTAAGAGCTTACGATAGTGCTAAAAAAAACACAAGCATTTTTCTGCCTGGAAGCTGTCTGTATTTTTTTACGAGCTTGAATTCGCTTTTTGTTTATATCCTTGCAATTTCAATCCATAATGTGTATAGGTATATTTTTCCAGGCTCAGTAAGTACAAATGAAAATTATGTGTAGATTTGTTGTTATGGAGAGGTGTCGGAGTGGCTGATCGAGCCGGTTTCGAAAACCGGTGTGCCCTTTGCGGGTACCGCGGGTTCGAATCCCGCCCTCTCCGTTATGTTTGATAGGGACGCTACAAGTTCTTGAACTTCAGGTACTTGTAGCGTTTTCTCGGTTTTATACTCCCCCGTTGCCCTCAAAGTGCCCTCATTAGGATATTTTTCATTGTCACCAGAGAGCATGTTTTTACTGCCAGCCGCTAAGGCCTGCATAGTATTCTGGCTGTCTTCATCATGAAGATGATAATACAAGTCCAGCATATCAGATGAGCTGTGACCAAGCCAGGCCAAAACCTTTCGATGGGCTACTCCGTGATTAGCACACATGCTGGCAAAATGATGGCGGAAAGTATGCAACTTATATTGATTGGGATTGTCAAATCCACAATCAGCACAAAGCCGTTTTAGTCTGGCCAGAAGTTTTCTTTCTGTAATATTTGAAAAAAGAGGGTTATTGCTTTTTTTGTGTATTTTTAGAAACTCTGCTACCCTTGGATGAATCGGGATAAAACGATCGTCACGGTCTTTGGTTGTTCCGTTGGAACCTCCTCGCCTAACGTGAATCATAGTGTACTGACTGCCTTTGGTTTTAATATCTTCCCTGCGAAGCTGTTCTACTTCGCCGATTCGGAGTCCGGCATATCCCATTAACGCAAAGGCGGTTTTCTGCTCGCCTACCGCCTTGTCAAGAAGCATATCGACCTGCTTTGAGGTAAAGCAGGGTTGCGGTTTGGCTTTGGCTTTTGGAAAGGTTGCAGCTTCCAGCCTGTAATTTTGCAGAATTCCCTGTCGCCATGACCATTTGAAGACCTGCTTGGCAAGAACAATCGCTCCCTGGACGGTTTTGTCCGCATATTCCTTTTCGACTAAATACTGGCGGTAACGGTATAGGTCATTTTCCGAAAATTGTCTTGCAAAGCGAATTTTTTTAGATTTACAAAAATCCTTTAACTTTTCCAAATCTGTCCGATATTTCGCCACTGTCTTCGGAGCCACTCCTTTGGCTTGGGTAATTTCAAAATAGTTTTGGATAAGTTCTTCAACGGCAATATTGGAAGGCTTCGTTCTTTCGATCCCTTTTTCAAGTTGCTGCTGAATCTCTATTGCCAAACGCCTCGCCTGAGACTTGCTGGTCGTACGAAGTCCCTGGCTGTGTTGTTTTCCATCAAGGTCACGAAATTCAGCATTATACTTTTTACTTGTTTTTTTCTTTCCCTGTATATAGAAAACCCTATGCCCTATGGTAATATTTGTACCATCAACTCGCTCTCGGTTTACTAATTTCATAATTGTTACCTCACAAAGAATTTTTTTAATAATTAAAACGAAATAAAGTATAGCGCATTTCGAAAAATCGCGCAAATATTTTATTCATATTTTGCAGATTTTATCCTAACATAAATTCCTGGATCAACCTATCTCGCCAGAACCTTACGGGTTTGCCTCGTTTGACGGCTTTA
>CAZWME010000844.1:0-2720 GCA_964634515.1 uncultured Pirellulales bacterium
AGCGGCAGCGATGTCCATAGCGGTTACGGGTTTGTCCGGATGCTCGGAAGGTTTTCAGAGTTTTGGGAATAAAGGTGATAAACCTAACCTGTTGTTTATAATAACCGATCAACAGCGATCGGATACATTAAGTATAGCCGGCAATACCATTCTTGAAACCCCCAATCTTGACCGGTTGGCAAAACAAGGCGCTTTCTTTAAGAATGCCTATACCCCGTGTGCTGTCTGCGCTCCTGCTCGCTCATCTATACTTACCGGGCATACCGTCGAAAGTACCGGGATGAAAACAAATGGCCGGGCGTACTATGTAGAAGAAGAAGGATTAATGACCATCCCGACATTTGATGAGATACTCACAAACGAAGGTTATCATTGTGAATATTACGGCAAATGGCATAGTCAATCTTCTCATACGGATATTTACAAAAATCCAGTAAAAGCAGCAAAAAACGGAAAATCAATTTTCGGACCGGGGGGCAGAGATACGTGTACCTGGACTACCTGGACAAACATGATCCAAAAAGAGAGCCAAAATCCGGTGAATTAGTCGACAAATTCACAGGAAGACCCTATCGGACGGATCCCCTGGATAAACACCACGGTATGACGGTTGCCGAGTTAAAGGCAAGCAAAGCCAAATACCCACAGTGCGACCTGCACGGTGAATTACTGATTCCCAAGGAACTCAGCTTAACCGCATTTCAGGCAAAACAAACTATTGAAGCCATCGAGCGGTTAAAAGACAGAACTTTTAGCATAACCTGCTCATTTCATTTTCCACACGCACCGATGCTGCCCCCCGAACCCTATTACAGCATGTATCCGGCAAAAGATATGATACCTCCGGTCAGTATTTCCGATGATATGGTAAATTCACCCTATAGAACTGCAAATGGGAGGTTAGGGAACCCGGAGTATTCAGATCGGCAAAAAATCAAATATATGATTTCCAACTATTATGGCCTTGTTAAGGAAATTGATGACTGGGTGGGTGCGATTTTAGATACATTGGACAAACAAGGACTGACTGAGAAAACCCTGGTGATTTTCACAAGTGATCATGGCGAAATGCTCGGGGCTCACGGGTTACGTGAAAAAAATATGTTTTATGAAGAGTCGGCACATATCCCGTTATTGATTCGTTTACCTGACAAGATCAAAAGCAATACCATTGTAAATGGGTATGTTTCATCAGTCGATTTATTTGCGACAATTTTAGATTATCTGGAAATGGAAGCGCATAAATCGGATGGAAAAAGCCTGCGCGGTTTGATTGAGGGCACTGACAAAAAGCATGGTAAATATGTGGTCACCGAATGGGATTATCGTGGTGACGTCTCGCCCAATTATATGATTGTAAAAGATGGCTGGAAATTGATAATTCCTTATTCTACGAGTTCAAAAGTTATCAACGCCATGTATGATCTCAATAGCGATCCTCACGAGATAAACAACCTCATTGGGAAGAATCCGAATCGACATCGCTTTGCTGAAAAAGCAGAAGAACTTAGGGCATGCCTCCTGGAGTGGTTAAAAAAGAACGGTTCGAAACACTATGAAGGCGTTAAGGAAAGAGAACTCATCTAACGAACTGAGATTGGGGAAAATTTTCCTCAAGCAAGTTGAATCTCATTGACAAGAATGGTTTTGGAGAATGGTCATGAGTGATTCCTATCGTGTCAGCAAGTTGACAGACTGCAGGTGGGCCAATCTGTTTGAAGTGGACTACGTGCGCAAGAAACAGCCACGGAAACGATGGATAATGTGCTCGAGGACCGATGATCCTATCGCGGGTGCATCTCGAGCTGATGCAGTGGTGATCGTGGCCACGATCGATGCCGACGGTGAAAAGAAGCTGGTAGTCACCAAAGAATTCAGGGTGCCGATCTGGGATTTCGAGTACGGTTTTCCCGCCGGACTGATTGATGATGGTGAAGATGTCGAAACAACAGTAGCAAGAGAATTGAAAGAAGAAACCGGTCTGGAGCTTGTGCGAATAAGACATATCAGCATGCCGGTATTCTCGTCCGCCGGCCTTACCGACGAATCCTGTCACATGGTGCTTGTTGAGGCCCAGGGGCAGGTATCGGACAAATGGCTGGACGAGTCCGAAGATATCGAGGTGTTGTTGCTGGATGTCGAGGGGATTAGAGAACTGCTGGCTTCGGACAAAAAGATAGCGGCCAAGGCCTGGGGGCTCTTATATCACTATGCGCAGACGGGCGAAATAGATTAGGACAATTATAAGCAAGAGATACGATTTGGCCTCAATTGTATTACTAAAGGATCGAGTCAATTGCGTTAAGCTCTTCAGCGCTGAAATCCAGATTGTCCAAAGCAGCTACGGCATCCTCTATATGCTTCACACAACTGGCGCCAATGAGTGCACTGGTCATCTGCTTGTGTCGTAAAACCCACGCAATTGCCATTTGAGCCATACTCTGATTGCGAGTTTTAGCCAATTCATTAAGCTTTGCAACCCTGGCAATGCGTTCTTTGCTGACAGTATCACCCCAGGTTAATTGGTCTTTCCACTTACCGGCACGCGAGTCTTCGGGGACATTTTCGAGATACTTGTCAGTTAGAATACCCTGACATAACGGCGAGAATCCGATGCAGCCGATACTTTTCTCTGAAAGAACATCCAATAAACCGTCTTCGATCCAACGATCGAACATGTTGTAACGAGGCTGGTGAATAAGGCAAGGCGTACCCAAATT
>CAZWME010000845.1:0-2717 GCA_964634515.1 uncultured Pirellulales bacterium
AGCCGGGAGAATAGCAACATTGCTCGATGGTAAAATAGAGCATGAGAACGTATAGGATTTGTAGTTTGTGTGCTTATAGATTGTGACTTTCTTGAATTGGAGAGTTTTATGGCATTGAAAATCTGGCTTGACGGCAAACTTGTTGACCAGGCGAACGCAAAAATATCCGTCTTCGACCATGGCCTGCTTTACGGTGACGGGGTCTTTGAGGGTATTCGTGTATATAACAGCAGAGTATTTGAATTAGATGCTCATATGAGGCGGCTTTATGACTCGGCGAAGGCTATGCGTCTTGATATCTCGATGGGCCCGGGCAAGCTTATCAGTGCGATTGAAAAAACCGTTGAAGTCAATGGTGTTATTGACGGTTACATTCGGCTACTTGTCACGCGCGGTGTGGGAACTTTGGGATTGAATCCCTTCATCTGTGAGAACAGCAGTGTAATTATCATAGCTGATAACATTCAGCTTTATCCGGAAGAGCTTTATGAAACAGGCATGAAGGTAATCAGTGCCACTACGGTGCGTAATCATCCTTTGGCGATTCCCCCTCAGGTCAAGAGCCTGAATTACCTGAATAACATCCTGGCCAAGATTGAAGCGCTGGACTATGAGGTCCCGGAAGCGATTATGTATAACCACGAAGGATATGTGGCCGAAGCGACCGGTGATAATGTTTTTATCGTCAGGGATGGTGTGATTTACACGCCCCCGGCTGAAGCAGGTTCGCTGGAAGGAATAACGCGGAGTGTCGTTATCAGGCTGGCCAGAGAAGACAATTTTGAGGTCGTTGAAAAGAATCTGACGAGATTTGATTTATATGTTTGCGATGAATTTTTCCTCACCGGCACGGCTGCCGAGGTCATTGGTATTGTCGAGATTGACGGTAGGATTATCGGTAACGGCAAGCCGGGCCCTATCACAAAATTATTGAGAAAAAAGTTCTTCAAATATGCCCACGGAAAGAAGTTGTGAGTTTTGAGTCTTTAGTTGTAGCTCAGAATTCAAAACTTAAAAATATGAGTTCACCTACCAATATATCCGATGGTGTTTCACAAAGCAGAATACCTGCTTTTGGGCTTATCGATAGCCATTTAAAACGGGCAAAAAAGCTGATCAATGAGCAAATGACCGGGCCTGCTGAAGCGCCGGATTTGAACCAGTTGCTCGAACATATGCATTGCCGCAGCAGCGAAATGATTCGCCCCGGTCTGGTGTTGCTTGCTGGTAAGTGTTGCGGCAAAATTACAGCCGATCATATACGTGTTGTAGCGATTATTGAGATAATCCACAATGCTACACTGCTGCACGATGATGTGATGGACAAGGAGAAAAAACGGCATAACAGGGCCTCGGCAAATAATATTTGTGGTAATGAAAATGCGGTATTGTTGGGGGATTTTTTGTTGGGCAGGGTTTTTCAGATGTGTGCCGGGCTCAAGCCCCACGTAAATGAGGTGATTGCCGCCGCAGCGGTTCGGATATGTGAGGGCCAGTTGAGAAAGATAACTCAAAAGAGGAATTGGCAATTAAGCGAGTCGGAATATATCGACCTTATAACCGAAAAAAGTGCAGTTATTTTTAGCACCGCCTGCCGCCTTGGAGCGCTTTTGTCACAGGGGACCGAGACCCAGACTCAGTCGTTGGCTGAATATGGGTTGAATGCTGGCATTGCGTGTCAAATTACCGACGATTTGCTCGATATAATTGCCGATGATAACGAAACGAAAAAAACGGCAGGCAATGACATTGACGAGCATAAGCTGAGCCTGGCTTTGATACATTTGTTGAACTCGGTTGACGAGAAGGAGAAAGAGGCGATTATAAATTCATATTTCGAACAAACAGACGACCAATTCGATAAGGATACTCTTGCGAAAATGTTAAGACGTTATAGTTCTCTGGAATATGTGAGGGCTCGGGCGCAAGACTTTGTTGATGAGTCGGTTGAGGTGTTGGGGGCTTTGCAGGAAAGCGATGCCAAAGATGCTCTGATTGAGACCGTGAAATTTATGGCCTGCAGAACAACATAGTGTCGGTTCATTTAGTGGGCTGATGTAATGAGCAAACAAAAAAAAGGCCGGCTTTTTTAGGACCGGCCTTTTCTGCTTATTTTATTTAGTCACTCTAAAATGCGTACTTCAGACCTACTGTGGCATAGGTGACATCCTTATCTTGATTGAGTTGGCGGATTGATTTTTCAAGTACTCTCTGGTGGTAAACGCCAGGCGTCAAAGTAAGATTGTTGCCCAGGTCGAAATCTGTCGAGACTCCTAAGACAAAATGTGACAAATCGTGGTCCACACCTGCAGCACCGGCTCCCTCGTTATAGACCAAAGCTGCTGAGAGATGGAGAATTTGCTCCGGAAGGTCGGGAAGCATGTCCTCAACGGGCAGGTCGTAGCCAAGTCCGGCGATATGAACCCAGCCGGAAATGTCATTAGTAGTTGCCCCGGGTAGGGAACTGGGATGACCGCTTTCAGCTTTCCACATTCTAACAAGGGTGTAGCTTGGTACGATGCCTGAGGGAATGAGTTCCGGCCAGGAAAGAGCGGCAAATAGTTCGTGGGTATCTGACATATCGCTCGGCATATCTGGGAAATCATAATGCGTCAATCCAATCGTGTAGTTGGTGGCATAAGTCTCGTATTCAAACATACTACTGCTGTAAGTTAAGCTCAGCCATAATTCCTCGGCATCTACGAGACTGACACCTC
>CAZWME010000846.1:0-2715 GCA_964634515.1 uncultured Pirellulales bacterium
CCGTGAGTACCTTGTCAATATGCACCTTCAATCCAATTGTCGTCTCGCAGGCAAAACGGTCAAAGAAGCGGGGCTTCGGCAGCTGCCGGGTCTGTTTCTCATTGAGATTACTCGCGACGACCGAACAATCTCACCCGTTCTGCCGGACTATGTGCTTAAATCAAACGATGTCCTCACGTTCACAGGTGTGTTGAGCAGTATAGTTGAACTTGAAAAGATAGCGGGTTTCGTTCCAATCACGGACGAAAACTACGAAATAGAGGCAACAAAGCGAAGAGGGAACCTACTTTGCGAAGCTGTGGTTTCAAAAACGTGCCCCAGTGTCGGGAAAAGCATTCGCGATGCTGACTTTCGTGCTCGGTACAACGCTGCTGTCATTGCGGTGCATCGTGGAGGAGAGCGACTAATAGGTAAGGTAGGAGACATTGTCTTGCGGGCTGGTGACACACTACTATTGCAGGCCGGGGTACATTTTATTCGAGCGCATCGAAATAGCTCTCATTTTCTTTTGGTAAGTGGTGTCAACGACTATAGGCCTTTGCGACACGACAAGGCTGTATGGTCTTTGATTTTGCTGGTTCTGCTAATCACATTGATGATTAGTGGTGTGATCAAAATCGTTTTGGCAGCGTTTTTGGTAGCAGGTTTAATGATACTGATGCGTTGCATTTCAGTAGCCGATGCTCGCCAAAGTATTGACTGGCAAACCCTGCTGACCATCGCAGCGGCTTTCGGATTTAGTAAGGCACTTGTTAACTCAGGATTTGTGGCTTCAGTGGCAGGGTTTTTCGTGCAGCTCGCTGGGCGTTGGGGGCCGTATGGCATACTGGTTTGTGTCTATCTCATGACGAGTCTATTCACCGAGACAGTGACAAATAATGCCGCCGCTGCTATCATTTTTCCGTTCGCTGTGGCAATTGCGGGGCAGGCAGGCGTTAATCCTCGGCCCTTTGTTATGGCTGTAGCGTTCGCAGCATCAGCGAGCTTAATGACACCTTTAGGCTACCAAACGAATCTAATGGTCTATGGTCCCGGAGGTTATCGCTTCACGGATTTTGTACGAGTCGGGCTGCCCCTTAACTTGTTGCTCCTGACCTGTGCCACTGTGCTAATCCCACTTGTATGGCATTTTTGACGTGAACTGTGGATTGAAAAATCTGAACCAGGAAAGTTAGTAATTAAATAGAATTTATAGGTTGATACTCTGGAAAAGTAACAGTGTACCGGATTTGCTTTATTGATGACGACGAAGAGTTTGAGATTCCCTTGTTCTGTGATGTATTCGGAGAAGTTTTCGATATAATTGCGGCAAATAACTTCGCCGAACTAAAGTCCCAATTCGATAGTCGAGAAAGCTGGAAACCTGACCTGTTCGTTCTCGACCTGTATTTTCCATCCGGACCGTCAAACATAGAGGCTATCAAAGCACTACGAGCAGAACCGTTATTAATGGAAAAAGATAACGCAGAAATCAGAACGGCTTACATAAATTACATCAGGGCACAAGGCCGTCTGGCCAGAGTCCTTGATGCATGGAAGCAGAATGCTAATGGTGGATTAATACTTGCTGAGAAAGTTGTAGCTGACTATCCAGATGTACCTATCGTTTTCTATTCCCGCAAGGCTACGCTTGAGGATGTAGTTCGATGTATGGCTGCCAGGAATGTCTGGTCAGTAGAGATAAAACCAACGGGTAAAGATTCAAACGACACAATTGAATTGACAAAATTAGCTCAACAGCGCATTATTCGTCGATTCGAGATGGCCATCTCTAAGGCCGACTCAGGTAGACTGGCACACAAGAAAGAGGCTGCTGAAATTCTTTTGGAAATGCTACGAGATTTTGGCTGAAATCCGGAACATACATTCTTAGGTTGAGTTTGTAGATAGAATTAAAAGTCCTATTAAAGGAGAAGATGAATGCATTCTAACCTTATCTCGCCACATGGGGATAAACTTATTAATTTGGTTGTCCATGAAAAAAGATCTGAGCAGCTCAAGGGCCATTCCCGGGATTGGCCATCATGGGATCTCACACCCCGCCAAATTTGTGACCTTGAACTTCTGGCTAACGGTGGTTTCTCACCTCTCGAGGGATTTCTTTGTCGAAATGATTATGAGAGCGTTTGTGAAAAGATGAGATTGGCCAACGGAACTCTTTGGCCAATCCCGATTATGCTTGATATCACCGAGGAGCTGGCAACGAATCTGGGCAAGGGCTCGATGTTGGCACTTAGAGATGCCGAAGGCGTTATGCTTGCCGTTCTCAATGTAGAGCAGATTTGGCAATCAGATCTTATGCATGAAGCTCAGCAGGTATTCGGTACTACAAACCCGGAGCATCCGGGTGTTGAGTACTTGCAGCATAGTACAAATCCTTGGTATGTAGGTGGTAAATTGGACGTATTGCAACTACCCCATCATTATGACTTTGTTGAATTTCGACTTACCCCGGCTCAGCTCAGGGAGAAATTCATCACTTTTGGATGGCACCGTGCTATTGCCTTTCAGACGCGTAATCCCATGCACCGTGCTCACCAGGAAATTACTTTCCGCGCAGCAAAAGAAGTTGAAGCAAACCTGCTGATTCATCCAGTTGTCGGCATGACAAAGCCCGGTGATGTGGACCAT
The DNA here is from genome assembly GCA_964634515.1 of uncultured Pirellulales bacterium. GTDB lineage: Bacteria > Planctomycetota > Phycisphaerae > Sedimentisphaerales > Anaerobacaceae > NIOZ-UU13. Next base: position 2,632 of record CAZWME010000846.1, read on the forward strand.
TACACGCGTGTAAGATGTTATATGTCAATACTGAAACACTATCCTCATCATACGGCAATGATGAGTCTTTTACCGCTTGCCATG
>CAZWME010000847.1:0-2705 GCA_964634515.1 uncultured Pirellulales bacterium
CTCCTGGCCTGGTGGAAATTCGACGACGGCACAGGCACCATTGCCGTCGATTCGAGCGGTAACGGCAACGACGGCGTATTCATCCAGGACCCGGAATGGGTCGCAGGCAAGTTCGGAAGCGGCCTGCTCTTTGACGGCCAGGGCGGTGAGCGTGTGTCACTCGGAGGACTCGATATTCCCTCCGGAGCCATGACCATCGCCTGCTGGTTCAAGGCAAACAATCTGGACACACCAGGTCAGGACCCCCGCATGGTTTCCAAGGCGTTCGGCGGTGGAAACAATGATCATATGTGGATGTTCAGTTCCAGCCGTATAAGCAATGAGAAGTTTCTGAGATTCCGTCTGAAGACAAACGATGGCCAGCAGACCTCGGAGATAAAAGCCGGCACCTTTGAAGTTGGTGAGTGGATCCATGGGGCCGTCTGGTGGGACGGCACGGACATGAAGGTCTATAAGAATGGAGAGGAAGTCGGTACCCTTGCCAAGGGAGGCACTTCTGTCGCTCTCGATCCCGATGTCCAGGGCGCCATCGGAAACCAGCCTATCGGAGCAGAGAACAGGCCATTTGACGGAATAATCGATGACGTGCGTATCTATACAAAGGCCCTCACCGAAGCAGAGCTTGCTGAAGTAATGGCAGGTCCGCCGGCCCCGTTGGCAGCCGGGCCTGAACCCGCCGATGGCGTGACTATTGAGCTGAACTGGACCAACCTGGGCTGGCAGCCCGGAACATGGGCCGTCTCCCACGACCTGTACTTCGGTACTGATTATGACGCTGTAGATCAGGGTGCGGAAGGTACGTTTATCGGCAATACAACGTCCACCTTCCAGGTGGTTGGTTTTCCGGGCTTCCCGGCTCCGGATGGCCTTCAGCCCGGCACGACGTACTACTGGCGTGTAGATGAGGTCAATCCGGACAATCCGGACAGCCCGTGGAAGGGTGTTGTTTGGAGCTTCACACTGCCTCCTCGCGGGGCATACAAACCGATTCCGGCCGACACTATGAAGTTTGTAAAGACGAATACACAGTTAAGCTGGACAGCTAAATGGAATGCCGCCCTGTTCAGCGTTTACTTCGGTACCGACCCGGCAGAGGTCGAAAATGCAACCGGGGCCATCCCCAGCGGGAAATTCAACTTCGATCCGGGTACTCTTGAACTTAATACGACCTATTACTGGCGTGTAGATGCATTTGATGGTGCTGCCTGGACTACGGGTGACGTATGGAGCTTTACCACGACAAGACCAGGAGGTGGTCTCGTCGGTGAATATGTTAACTACGGCGGCGAGGTACCGGATCCGCCTGAGTCACCTTTCCAGAATGTAACACTGACCCGTATTGACCCCGGCATCGACTTCCAATGGGGCAGCGGTTCGCCTGAGCCTGGCGTAATCGATGAGGACAACTTTGCCGTGCGCTGGACGGGCGAATTGGAAGTGCCGTTGACCGGCAGATACACATTCAGAACCACGACCGACGACGGTGTCCTTCTCTACATCAATGGCGTGGAAATAGCTAAGGCGTGGCGCACACAAAGTGCGGTCGAACAAGGCAGCACAATTGATCTGGTTGCTGGCGAATTCGCATCGATCAAGATGATATTCTTCACCACGAGCGGCAACGCTCAGGCCGATCTGAGCTGGGAACACGAATCGTTCCCACTGGAAATCATCCCATCAGCGGCTCTTTCACCCCCGCTGCGGGCCGGTCTAATTAAGCCGGTGAATCAGGCTGTCAATGTATCCCAAACACCTGACCTGCTGTGGACAGCCGGTGATCTTGCTGCCGAGCACGATGTGTATTTCGGTGTAGATGCTGCCGCTGTTGCTGCCGCAGATACCGGCACGCCGGATATCTACCAGGGCCGTCAGTCTGATACTGGTTTTTCACCTCAGCCGCTTGATTGGGACACGACATACTATTGGCGTGTCGATGAAATCAACGATGTGCATCCCGACAGTCCCTGGAAAGGCTCGGTCTGGAGCTTCACCACGGCCGACTTCCTGATTATAGATGATTTCGAAGATTATGACGCCTACGAAAACCAGATATGGTGGACATGGAAAGACGGCCTCGGTTATGTCGCGCACGATAATGAACCGGCTTACAACGGTAACGGTACAGGTTCGGCTGTAGGCGACGAAATGACGGTCTCCTATACCGAAGAGAATAACCGTCATGGCGGTGCCCAGTCGATGCCGTTCTTCTATGACAACAACAAACAGGGTTTTGCAAAATATTCAGAGGCAGAGTTGACTTTAAGTACCAATCGCGACTGGACTGAAGGAGGCGTAGGGGAGTTGTCACTATGGTTCCACGGTGACCCGGCTAATTCTCCTGAACGGTTATATGTGGCGGTTTCCAACGTCGCCGGTTCAGCCGTGGTGGTCAGCCATGACGATCCTGGCGCGGCAGCAATAGATACCTGGACGGAATGGATCATTCCTTTGCAAACCTTAGCGGATCAGGGCGTCAACCTGACGAATGTTGATAGGATCGCTCTTGGTCTGGGTAACAGGAGCAATCCCGTTACCGGGGGCTCAGGCAAGATGCTGTTTGATGACATTCGGCTGTACCGGCCAAGGAATTAAGTCAGGGAGTAAATAGTACTTTCTTAGAAGTATTATAAGGATAACCATTAGCTATGGGGCTTGTGCCGATTGATTCTGAATCGCTACAGGCCCCAGCTATTTTATGGCAACTT
>CAZWME010000848.1:0-2694 GCA_964634515.1 uncultured Pirellulales bacterium
ACAATTCCGCTACTTCCTGCATACGCTTTAGGTGTAAGCCGGATATCAGGCCGTTCCTATCCGGGGGGACGTTAAGCAGATAATTGGCATTTCTCTTGTTACAGAGCCTGAGCATCCTGACGATTTCCCGTGCATTTTTTGTGTATTCGGGGCCATCGGTTGTGTTCCAGAACCATGTACGCGAGATTTTATCACACACTTCTGCGGGTGTTGTGCTGCCTTCCGGTGGCATACCCTTGGGGTCCCAGGGAAATTCACAACTGTAGATATCGGAATCCCTGAGATTGTGGGCGTTGTTTCCTATGACCAGGCAGCGCGGTTGTAACGATTTTACGTGTTTGGGAATTTCCTGCCAGCGTGATCTGGTGTACTTATTGCTATACTGGTCGATCCAGAGCAGGTCGATCGGGCCGTAGTTGGTTAGTAGCTCCGTCAATTGTTTTTTGATGAATCCGATGTAGTCTCCGGCGGCTTCGGGAGGTAGTCCGTGAAGATCCTGCCGGCCCTGGGGAGCTATGCTACCGTGTCCGGGATTCGAGAAATTACCGGGGAAACAATAGTAAAACCCGACTTTGATCCCGCGGGCACGGAAAGCGCTGACAAATTCACGGACGATGTCACCCTTACCGTTTTTGTAGTTGATGAAGCTGCTAATGTCGTGTTTGGTATGGTCACTGTCCCAGAGGCACCAGCCGCCGGTATGCTTGACGGTCAGCACGGCGTATTTCATGCCGGCCGCATGGGCGAGATCTGCCCATTGCCCGCAATTCAGTTTGTCGGGTTTGAAGAGCGCGGGGTCTTCATATCCGTTGGCCCATTCGCGGTTGACATAAGTAGCCATATTGAAGTGAAGGAACAGGCCGAAACGAAGCTTCAGAAACTCCTCCCGCAAAGTCGTTCTGTCTGAGTTTATATCTGCCGGGGGATGTTCGGAGCGAGCTGCCTTAGCCGATATAGAGCCGCTGCTGATAAGGAAAACGGTTAAAAGTATTATTAGTAATCTATGTAATGTCATTTTGAAGCATCTCCTTTTTCATTTCGAGGTCTTTGCTATTCTATAAGAAGGAGCTTTTCCGCTGAGGCGTTTAGCTTAATGGGCAGACCTTTATGCAGTTGTTTTCCGGTATAGGTATTTTCAGTATCATCGGTGAGATTTTTGACAACGTATTTGCTGCGGGCTTTTACGGTGAACCATTCGGGCATGGTATTCATTCGCGGCCAGTCATGCTTAAAACCCATGTATTGGCGGTGACGCGGAATGTCGAAGACCAGCCGTCCCGACCAATTCTCGGCGGCCCTCATCACAACTACGAGGCCGTCTTTAGTTTCGCTTGCGCCAAGCGTAAGGTCTTTTCGCCAGGGCCGCGCAATTAATCCGCGAGTATGCATCAGTGCGTGTATCAGCGTTGTGCGTACGCCATTGGCCTGTAGTTTCATTGTGCCCCACAAGGGCGCCGTTGCAAGAGGTTTGTCGGAATAGACCACGTTCGCGGCCATCTCACTATCGGCCCAGGCCAGGGCTTCGGGGACGGGGTATCGATTCATGATGTATAGCCCACCTTCGATCGAGTCGGCGAAACCATCAATCGAGTCCCCTTCCCATCGATAGTTCTTGTATTTCGGTTTTTTGAGATTAGCAAGGGTCCGCAGAATCCGGTCCCGGTACACCGGCCTGGCAGCGACCATGTCATAGCATAGGTAGGTGACGTAGTTGTAGCCCCAGCCGTCGGACAAGCGACTCTCGGGTTTGTCCAGAGTATCGAACATGATGCCATCTTCGTTGACACCGCGTTTGAGAATTTCGTCGAGCATGTTTTTGATGAGCGGCTGATAAATCTTTGCTTTCCGGTGATTGTGCTGCGATTCGACACCCAGCAGGAGTCCGAGTCCGCCAATGATCTCACATCCGTGGTCCCGAAGGCGCGTAGGAACGAAATTGCCGGGCAGCAGGTAGTAGTCGGCCAGACGTTCGGCCCATTCAAGAAACTTCTTTTGGCCTGTCATGGTGTAGAGCCGAACCAGCGCCTGTATTTGTTCTCCATTTACCTCGACGTTCCTGGAAGGTATTTTCCCGTGTGGGGTATCATACCTGGCGTGTTTCCATATATCTTCTTCAATATCCTTCATCCGTTCGAACCACTCGTCTTTACCTGTAACCTCGATAATCGCAATAAGGCCGTCTTTTACATACTCAGATGCCTGATAGATCATCTCATCGTAGCTTAGGTCAATCTTCCTGTTGTTCTTGTAGTCGTATGGAACAGGTATTCGGCTAACATGATTGCATAGTTTCTGTTCGGCATGAAGAACACTTCGCACGGGACCATTGAACGCCTCGGCGTCAACTATATATGCCGCCCAGGTCAGGAAAGGATAGCAGTCGGCGGCGGTGTCACGATAGTTCCATTTGCCATCTGCTATGTACAGACCCGTCGCTGGATCAATTCGCTTCAGCGCTACCTCGTGTAGCCATCGCTGAGTCTTGCTCAGGGAATAGCCGGCTATCTTTGCAGATTTGCGTGCCGTTTCAAATGATTCTTCATCTTTGGCGTACGTTGTGGTCATGATGCAGCACATTAAAAGTATCAGTGAGAAGTTCTTTGCGAATTTCATATTATGTCTCCTTCTTATCAAACGAATGAGATGTGGGCGAGCGGTTCTAAAAGCACCCTGTCAACTAAGTTTATCTAACGG
>CAZWME010000849.1:0-2692 GCA_964634515.1 uncultured Pirellulales bacterium
CCCTAGGTTGTGCCTTTGATAAAAGCAAATCATTCTCTCAAAAACACAGCATAGTCCAGTGGTGGGACCTCCCAGTCGCAATAATGGAAGTTTTGTCTGTGCAGCTTGTAATTTAGTCGCAGACGTATATGCCAACGTGATTGCGCCCATCAGCGAATTTTTTATAAATGAGCGCCGGGACATCGGGTTTTTCTTGCTCAGCATTTTTGCTCCTTTCCTTAAAGTGGTAATTGGCAGTAAAATTGTAAAGCCGAAAATTAATCAAAATCTATGGATGAGATGTTATCCTATGGAGATGATAAATTCAGGAAAAAATAAGTATAAGTTCGATTTTCAATGTAAAGAGAAAGTTTGAATTGCGTTTAGGGGCGCAATTGCTATAATTCGTATTGCGTATGTCGTATTACGCAATACACATAAAGCAAGATGCCCGAAGAGCAGATTTTAGTCGAGGAAAAAAGTGAAATTCCAGGTTTTTAAGGACGGTAAGGTAGTTGATAAGTTTGCATTATGCGGCGCTTATCTTTTCGGCGGTGATGGAATCGGTATCCGCCGGGCCCAGATTAGCTTTAAGAACGGTTTTATCGAGTGTAAAAGGCCCAATTTGGACACGGCAGGACTGGCTTTGCTATGGCCGATAGATGGTTTTGGAAAGGTGCTGTTACCCACAACATGTCTGCCGGAAAGAAAGCGTCCATATAATTTGAATGTGGAGATAACACGTGCAAAGCTGATGCAGATAATTAATAAGCGGGAGGACTGGTTGTTTTTTAACAATATAGATGGCTTGGGAGATGTTTGTAAAGAGGGCCAGGATTTATTTATTCAGGCGATTCAAAATATTTCAGATGTGTCACAATCGTCTAAGCTGGCGGATGATGCACTTCAAAAAGCCATAGTTTTTTCTGAGAATCTGGCGATAAAACAATCTGAGTCGCTTTTTGAGACGAGAGGCACAAGCCATGGTTTTGGACGGGGCTGTCTTGGTTGCAGAGTGAACCCTCAAGAGATTGATAAACCTCTATATATAGAGAAGCTTCTGGAATTGTTCGGTTCTGTTACGATACCGATAAATTGGGCCCAAATAGAATCTAAAAAAGGCAGTTATGATTTTTCGACAATTGATGCGTGTGTCAATATGCTTGGCAAAGAGAAGGTAACGATGAGTGCAGGGCCTTTGCTTTGTTTTTCAAAAGAGTATCTGCCGAAGTGGTTACTTCGCAGTGGGGTGGGTTTTGAGACAATTCGAGAAACCGCATATCGATTTGTATCAGAGGTTGTCGCCCGTTATAGCGGGGTTATTCGTGCATGGTATGCCATAAGCGGATTAAATGTGTTTAATTATTTTGGTTTCAGATTTGAGCAGATTTTGGAAATGACGCGTGCGGCTAATATGGCAGTCAAACAGGGCAGCGGCAGAGCACTGAAGATAATAGAAATCAGCAGTCCGTGGGGCGAATATTATACGATGATCCCCAACAGTATTCCGCCAATAGTTTATATGGATATGGTGGTGCAGAGCGGGATTAATTTTGATGCATTTGGGCTTCAGGTACGGTTTGGCAAAAATCAATCAGGTATGCACGTTAGAGATATGATGCAAATATCTGCGATTCTGGATTCTTTTGCGCCGATAGCCAAACCTTTGTATATAACCGGCGTGGAAGTTCCAAGTCAAAATGGAGGCGGTTTACAGGATGGGGAAGTAGCCGGTATATGGCATGAAGAGTGGAACCAGTTGCAGCAGGGGCAATGGATTGAGCAGTTTTATAAAATAGCGCTCAGCAAACAATTTGTCAACTCGGTGACATATTCGCACCTCGCCGATACAGAGGACAGTGCAGTAGCTAACAGTGGTTTGTTAACGGCCGAACTCGAACCAAAAGAATCATATCGAATGTTGAAGAAACTGTACGATGGGATTTTCAGCCGGTAAATAAATCTTAGCTTGTGTTTTGTGGTTCGAAGGAGCGATGCAAAGAGATATGGGAGAAACCGGGCAAAAGGATATTCAATCATTCGCATTCGTTCTTAGTGTGTGCGCGTCGTTTATCTTTTGCGTGGGTTTTGTTTCCGGATTTGTCGGAACCGGTCAAAGCAGCGAAATTAAATTAGAGAGCCGGATCAATCCGAACTATGCACCTGTGGAGAGTTTGGTAAGGTTGCCCGGCATTGGTGTCTCACGAGCAGGAGCGATAGTAGCGTATCGAGAGAAATTCGGTGACACAGACGGTGGAAATCCGGTCTTTCAAAGCTGCAATGATTTGCAAAAAGTCAGGGGTATAGGCCCGAAAACAGTGCAGAACATAAGCGAATGGCTGAAGTTCGAATAGAAATAAAATATAACTGGAAAGTGTTTGATAGACAGGTAAAAAAGGAAATGAGCGAGTGGGAAGTTGACAAACCATTAGGTCAATGCTACGGCACAGGCAGGAAAATCGAGTACGTTGAAGAATATTTTGGTGCACTTGTAGAAACCGAAGAAGGACTGCAACGGCGGGATTTTTGCGCAAATTACTGGGAGAGTGAAAAGCCGAAAGTGTTTTGCTATTGGAAAAGCAAGCTTCCGCGTCCTGATGAGAAAAAGCAGATATTCGTGGATGACAATATGCTGATGGCTTTTTTTGAACGGCTGGAAAATGAGACTGAGCAGGAGAAAGTAAACTTTCGATTTGTCCTGGCGTTAATTTTA
>CAZWME010000850.1:0-2691 GCA_964634515.1 uncultured Pirellulales bacterium
CCTGCCAATCAATGTCTTCCGGAAGGTCCACATGCACCAGATGATTGTTGCAGATAGCATCCGCCTTGGTCGTATCAAAAGGGGTGCCGGATTTGGGTTTTTCCCAACCATCATAATACTGAATATTCGTTCGTTCGCGGTAATAGTCCGACAGCGCTTTTGCTGCGTTGTCAAATTGCTTCTCATTCACGCAGGTTTCTACAGCCTCAAGCCCCAGACACTCCAGATCCAGCCAGCCCATAAACGTCTCAATATGACTCATTTCACTTCCTTAATATGATAAATGTAACACACTCCATAGCTTGAATGCTCCTATGGAATCGATCATTATTCCAAATAGAGCCAGCACCCATGGTTCAAACAGACGAAAACCGCTGGTAGAGAAACTTCGGTGACACCTCTATCGTGATCTGGCTTTCCTCATCTGGATGAAGAATACGCCATCGCAATTGTTCGACGGCTTTTTTCCCTATGTATTCAGGTTGGATGTCAATTGAAATAGGACGAGGCTCCAGACCCGCCAACAGTGAGGTTTCGTTGTTGCACGAAATAACTTCAAGATCAAGGCCAATCCGTATGCCCAGGCTTTTCAAGATGGGGTAGATTTTTGCAGTCAGGGCATCACAGGTCACAAACATTCCTGTCGGTTGTTCACTTTGAGCCAGAAATTCTTCAAGGGTCTTTTGGATCAAAAGATCCCGATCTTGGTCGATTTCCATCAGGTCATAATGAGACTGCTCAATCACACACTGCCGCGCATTGCGGCCATGCTCCTTTGCCAATGCCGAAAATGCAACCCAGCGATCACACAGATTGATCCTTGACATCAGAGACGACGGAGTCACATAGGCAATAGTCTGGTGGCCCTTGTTCGCCAGATAATTGGCAGCCAACCGGCCAACCTTACCATGATTAACGCGTACCCGGTCTGCAGAGAGTCGTTCACGTGCGCCACTCATGACATAGACAACCTTGTAGCCTCGCAGAATCTCGATAGCCTCAGACGACACATCATCCAGATGAGGCCATACAATTACGCCATCCACGCCTCCCTTGGCTACAATAGGTGGTAGAGGGCGCTTCGCACCCACTGCCCCCTGCACCATGCTCATACCATTAGAAGCCAGGGCTTCTTCAATACCATGTAACACATTTGCCATAATAGGGGAGTTGGAAAGGATTTTAAGACTTTCGCTGGATGTTAAAAAAGCAATATTACCCGTCTTAAATCCGGCATCTTTTACACGTCGTGGGCCACGACGCAGCGATGGAGGCTTGGGTACGTATTCCATTTCTTTCATGATAGCCCTGATTTTACTTGCAGTCTTAGAGCTTACACTTCCCTCGTTATTGATGACACGAGATACTGTGGTGTGGGATACACCTGCTAATTTTGCAATCTCAACAATTGACACAAGTACATCTCTCTAATAAACGCAAACACTATCAACAACACATTTTCTCATTCAATTAAATCTCAACCTTTATTTTGAAAATATGGCTCTGGATATTTTAGACCAAACCTGAAATATTAATGGTGAGTTTAACTGTAGCTCACATTAGCACCTCTTTCCTGTTTACTGCAACTTCAACACCACTTGCCGGAGGTTAATGGGTTGCCAGTCGTCTTTTTCAGGTTTGATCTGTAGGGTATGCTCACCGGCCTTATCGATATGTATTGTACCGAGTGACTTAGTGACGTAATTGCGGTAACCTCCGGTAGAAGAGACTTCAACGGAGACGTGCTGACCAGGCAGCACCAAACGGAAGGGGGTTTGCTCCTCCTCAATGGCCAGTTCCGCCAAGATCTCGTATTTACCGGGCTTCTCGATTTTAAAAGGCCACTCCACCCAGGCCTCTGCATCCGTCCAGTGACTTATATAGGAAGCTCCACGACGTCCTTCTTGTACACTTGCCTGTTGGCCCCCTTCGTTATTATGGATATAGGCCATGTCGGCCGACAGTACCAATGAACCGTCTTTGTTCGGCATCGGAAGAACGGCGTCAATATTCAATGTCCCACTGACCTTCACCACCACAACGCTCACGATATCATCCGGTGCCTTACCTGGCAGGGACACCACCACGCCCGATTTGGTTTGCTCGGTTTCCAATCCTTGCCAGCCTTCCATCAAGTAAGCCTGCTCAACCTTGTTTCTCAAGCCGGGCACCACTAATTTCCCATCTTCGGGCCAGTCAAACACATGCAGATATAATGTGGTTCCGCGGGCGAATTCCTTCTTGGTGCAGCATCCCCATGCCAGCCGGCCAAAGGGACTGGCAGTGGTGTCATAGATGGATTCGCTGTTGACCTTCATCCACTGACCGATGACCTTGAGCCGTTCGGTCGCTTGAGGTAACAACGTGCCGTCCCCGGTTGGGCTGACGTTGAGCAGATAATTCCCTCCCTGGCTGGCAATATCCACCAGGTTGCGAATCAGAGTGGTGGTCGACTTAAAATTCGTGTCGGACTTCTTATAGCCCCAACTGCCGCTGATGGGCATGCAGACCTCCCAATCCTGGTTTGGCGGAGCGTTCCTCGGGATCCTGCGCTCGAAGGTCTTGTAATCACCCTCGTGGTCTTTGCCCAGACGATCATTCGTGATAATGCCGGGCTGTAGGGCCGTCAAGGAATGGAGATTATCGAAGGATTCCTTACTCATCGCACGCGGGGTATCCCACCAGAAAATC
>CAZWME010000851.1:0-2686 GCA_964634515.1 uncultured Pirellulales bacterium
AAAGGCGAAAATAGAAGGCGATAAAGTCATCGTCTCAAACGATGATATAACCAATCCCGTAGCTGTACGCTATGGGTGGGCCGATAATCCTGAAGGCGTGAATTTATATAATAAGCAAGGCCTGCCGGCGTCACCCTTTAGAACCGATGAATAATACTATTCGTGATTATCTACTTGGCAAATCTAAATAAATATGCTACGATGTGACCACGTCTTTACATAGTGAATTAAAACAAATTTTGAGGTAAGGGTATGAAAAAGGTAAATGAAATTCTATTATTTACAGCTCTTTTTGTAGTAACCAATGTGGGATATTCTCAGACCATCGACCCTAATTATGAGGTAGGCACCTGGTCAGGATTCAGAACAGCGGCCGTTAGCTATGTCTCCGACAACGGCTATCTGTCAAATCTCTACTCGATAGTAATCCCTATGTTTAACGGATATGGTTATAAACTGACTATGTTTGAAATTCCGGACTGGAACCCTCCCTGGTCAAGTGTTCAAGCGGCAGTTGCGCAGGGGCACGAGGCAGCCAGCCTTCTTATGGACCATTCAGATATGTTCACCATCGATGAAGCCGAGGCAATATATCAGCTTTCTCAATCTCAGATAGTAATTAATTCATATATACAACCCGAAGGTCAGTGTTTAACAGTTGGTTATCCGCAGTGTCATGTGGCTTACCAGAATATTGTTGCCCAATATTATATTGCAGCGCGAACTTGTGGCAATTCCATTAACCCAAGCACGCCCACAAACTTTTACACTATAGATTCGTTAGTTGTCGGCAGCGCCGGGTCGCTAAATACAACGGCGAGTATTATCGCTAAAGACAACCAGGCCGCAAGCTCTGGCGGATGGGTTGTTTATCTCGTACACGGCATCAACGGCGATGGAGGGTATTCGCCAATTTCATCCACAGTTCTCAATGAAACTTTACAGTATCTTGACGCCCACAGGAACGTATTCTGGGTAAATACCTTTTTAAACGTTGTGAAATATATAAAAGAACGAAACGACGCGTCGGTCTCTGAAATCTCCAATACAGGCGACAGCATCACTTTACAGGTAACAGACACTCTCGACGACACGATTTACGATTATCCGATAACTATACGCAGACCTCTTCCGGCGGGCTGGGGATCTGCTAATGTTTCGCAGGACGGCAATTCAGTACCCACGTCTATTGTGGTGGTCAATTCAGTCACGTATGTTATGTTTGACGTGGTACCGGACGGCGGAGACGTTGTGCTCTCAAAAGGCATCTACGGCGATTTTACATGCAACGGCATCGTGGAAATGAATGACTTTTTCTCTTTTCTCGGCTTCTGGCTTCTGGACGACTGCGACGAGACCGTCGGGGTGGACCTGGACGAAGACTGTAACGTCAATTTCCACGAATTTGCCGTTCTGGCGGAAAACTGGCTGCAAACACCATAATCGGCAAATGGAATGATATTCATCCATTAAATAAGCAGGCTCTGCCAGCATCATCTTTTAGAACGGATGAATAATGTTTTTCGTGATTATATACTTGGCAAAGCCAAATAAATATGCTATGATATTAACATAGTTATTTGAAGGCAAATATTGACGATTAAAACGAATTTACAGATTTAGCTAAACCTCACACAGAGCAAGCCAGAGAATGTTTAGAGAAATCGCGTTGGCTTAATGTGGTGTTGCATATCGTCATTGAGTAGAATTGAGTAGATATGAAGTCATATATTTTAGATGTTTTAAACAATTGATTAAAACTATTTTGAGGTAAAGGTATGAAAAAGGTAAATGAAATTCTATTTTTTGCTGCCTTTCTTATAGTAACCAATGTGGGATATTCTCAGACCATCGATCCTAATTACGAGGTAGGCACCTGGTCAGGATTCCGGTCGGCGGCAATAACTTATACTTTTGATGATGGCTGCCCCGATCAGTATACCACAGCAATACCTATGTTCAATGAATTTGGTTATAAGTTGACTATGTTTACCGTCACAAGCCCAACCTGGTATATGCCAACTCACTGGGACGCTCTGCAAACCGCCGCTAATCAAGGTCACGAAATCGGCGATCACACAGTCACGCACCCCAGTAACTGGTGTTCATTGACATACACACAACAAGGGTCTGAGTATGCGAGCTCACAGAGCACCATTAACTCATATATACCCGGCAATCAATGTCTAACAGTTGCGTATCCATATTGCTGCGCCAGATACGAAGCCATGACTGCGTTATATTTTATTGCCGGGCGGACCTGCTCAGGCGCGATTGTGCCAGCCACTCCCTCTAATTTCTATCAGATAAGTTCGTTTGTTCTCGGCAGCTCCGGGATAAATACGACGGCGGGTATTACCGCTAAAGATGACCAGGCCGCGAGCTCCGGTGGATGGGCCGTATTTCTCATACACGGCATCGACAGCGATGGAGGATGGTCACCGCTTTCGTCAACAATACTCGAAGAAAGCCTTGAGTATCTCGATGCGAACAGGAGCACGTTCTGGGTAAATACCTTTTTAAACGTTGTGAAATACATAAAAGAACGCAATGACGTGTCGGTTTCCGAAATCTCCAATACAGGCGATACTATCACCTTATCGGTGACAGATACCCTCGACGACACGATTTACAATTATCCGGTAACTATACGCAGGCCTGTTCCCTCGGGCTGGGGTTCAGCCAA
>CAZWME010000852.1:0-2683 GCA_964634515.1 uncultured Pirellulales bacterium
CCGTGCGGCTGACCGGCAGGGCCGTGATCATGACCTCCCTGACCACCATGGTGGGATTCGGTTCGTTAAGTACTTCCCACTTTCCGGCCCTGGCCTCCCTGGGCCAACTCGCCCTGTTAGGGATCGGCAGCTGCCTCCTGACTTCTCTGTTGCTGCTCCCCTCCTTGCTCATGCTTGTTGGTAAAAATCAAAAGAAGAGGCGCTAAAAAAGGCTTGGCCTCATCACAAAACCGATAACTGACAACTGATCTCTGATCACTGTCTTTTCAATTATCGCTTGCTTTCCTTATGAGCAGGTATATAATTGCAGGGTGGATAGACAAGGGGGTGTTTTCCATCTTGTATATTTCAATATCAAAATAACTGGAAATTTTTACATGATATAAGGGTAATTTATAGAAAAGTTTTTCCATTTATTGACATTGTTAGACTACTGTGAGTGAATTCGTAAGAACCGTTCGTTTCCAATATAAATATCCTTATTTGGCTGAATGCCTAATAGAATGTTAGAGGTAGATTAAATGAAATACAACGACGAGAAAGTTAAAAGCGTAGGCGAATTAATTGACCACTTAAAACATCACTTAGAAGATTATGGGGGGCCAGTCTGGTTTAGAGGACAATCTGTTATTGCTTGGCATTTAGAACCAAGACTAATGCGTATGAATCCTCCGCCATCGGAAAGTCATTTGCTTAACAGATTTAAGCAAAATGCTTCTCTTCTTGTTCAACATCAGCCCGCAAATGACTTTGGTTGGCTGTTTTTAATGCAACACTATAGGATTCCAACCCGATTACTTGATTGGACTGAAAGCCCTTTGGTTGGACTCTATTTTTCGATAACCTCGCACGAGACCGAAGCTGGAGCGCTTTGGGTTCTTTTACCAACCGAACTAAACAAAAAAAGCAATTTTAAGCCAGAGTTTGAATTTGAAATTCCTTCATTTGAAGATGAACATCTTCAAAACTATCTGCCTGATACTATTGCTCGGGAACATAAATCAAAGTTGTTCCCAATAGCTGCAATAGCCCCTCGCAATAGTGCTCGTATGCAAGCTCAGCAAGGAGTTTTTACAATAAGCCATCGAGAAAATATCTATATTGAAGGTGTTGGCGAACGAGGCTCAGAGAAAGATCATATTTGGCGTTACGTTATTCCTCCTGATACAAAAAGCAGTCTTCAAAAAGAATTACGCCTTCTTGGTTACAATAAATTCATGCTTTTCCCAGAGTTAGAAAGCTTATCCGAAAACTTTTAGGAGAGGGTTATGGACACTATAAAAATATATCCCATGCAACACAGTACAATTCTTCGTCTGAATTCCGAGAAGGAAGTAATAAATACAAGTCCCGATTATCAAAGAATGGGTGACATATGGACAACTGAGAACAAGCAACTGCTTATTGATTCAATCTTAAATGATTATGATATCCCAAAACTCTATCTACACCTATTGACTCCCAAGCAAAAAAAAGAGAGCGGACTCGAATACGATTACGCGATAATCGATGGCAGGCAGAGGCTTGAGGCAATTTGGTCTTTCATTGAAGGCGAACTTAGATTGGCAGACGACTTTGACTACCTTGTCGACAAGACAGTTAAAGCGGGTGGTTTTACCTATAGTGACCTAGCAAAAAAATATCCGAAACTTAAGATTAGATTTGATTCGTTTATCTTACCTATTATCATTGTTGAAACTGAAGACCTAGATCTAATAGAAGACATGTTTTCACGGCTGAACGAAGCAGTTCCTTTAAATGCTGCTGAGAAACGAAACGCCATTGGTGGACAGATGGCAGAAACTATTAGACGTGTGTCTTCCCACAAATTTTTTCAAAAGCATGTAAAATTTTCTAACAATAGATATCAATATCGTGAAGTAACAGCAAAAGTTCTATATCTTGAGTATAGTTTATTGACTCACAAAAAGATCACAGATACAAAAAAACCCTTTCTTGATCATATGGTAAGGGTGTACAAGGAGAATCAGGAGCTTAAAGCAAATGAACTCGAGAAGACGGCTATTGGCATTTTTGATTTAATGTCTTCCGTTTTTGCACTCAAAGATCCGTTGCTTAGCTCCCAATCACCAATTACAGTATACTATCTACTTTTCAAAGATACACAGCAAGAAAAATCTTTAACAAAAATTTCCCGTCCTAAACTTTTATCTTTTATTAAAATTCTGCAAGATAATAGAATACAAGCAGAAAAGGACATCACACAAGCCAATTTTGATTACTTGGAATACGACAGAATGTCCCAACAGGGGACAAACGATGCTGCATCGATAAAGGAAAGAGTCCGTATTTTAAAAGAGTATATCGATTTTTGAATAGGCATTGCTATCATTTAAAGATAGGGGGTCAGGTCTACACGGGCTGTTGCCCAAATCCCCTTCTTGTGGTTTTGCTTAGCTATAGCGGAATGATCGCCTTTCTAACCTATTGAAATTATTGGATGCTACAATTAGCAAAGGTTCAAATTGGGTGAGGAAAAGGGGTCAAATCTTTATCCTTGACAAACGCGGGATAAAAACCTTGCCAATTATCTCAGCAGACGCGGTAACTAGCGCCGTTGAGTCGGTTGTGAGGAGCCAAGAGAAAAGCAAAGGAGGTTCATATGGGCGTTTTGCTTAAACCGGCAGATATTTTTCTGACGCGGGGTAGTTCATTCATAAGT
>CAZWME010000853.1:0-2674 GCA_964634515.1 uncultured Pirellulales bacterium
GTTTTTGATATCATTTGCCAGGGTATTAGGACTTGTACAATCGCCGGATGTAATTTCTATGCCGGTAACATTTCTTAAATTGCTTTTTGTCGCCCCGGGCGTGGCATAAGTCAATGTGCCGTTTGAGTCCACCGGCTCTTTGATGCCGTAAAACGCGTTCTGGTAATCCAGGTAGGGCGATTGACGATCCAGTGAGCTCCAAAACCTTCCTGTACCAAAATAGACCCAGATCCTTCCTTCATTGTCTCTGGCCACTGAAAGGGCCGTGTTAATATGTTGATGGTCGCTGCTGGTCGTATTGGGATTGAAGAAGACTTCTTTGGTCCAGTTATTGGGATCTTCGTCCTCGTCGGTCTTTATCCTAAAGACCTGGCCCTCCAGTCAGGCCCCGCACCCGTCCGAGGCGACGTAAATCGCCTCGCCTGTCCAGAGGATATCACCGCCACTAACCGAGGTAGCCAAGTCAAAGTCCACGGCTATCGGGGCAGCCATGAACGAATGGGCATCCATGGAAAATTCCCTGGCCAGGGTCCCGTCATCGGCATTCAGGATATACAGACTGGCCGTGCGATTGCTGCCGCCATACTCCGTAAAGTTAACGCCGTCATCTTTACGTGTAGCCTCATAATCAACCGGGCCTGAACCGATGACGATAAACCACTTGCTCCCTACCCGTATGGGAGTTGGATAGGACGTGGTAAAGCCCAGGTTATCGTCGCTGAAGGACCAGAGCAAACTTGGCTCGACTTCAGGATTGGTAATATCCAATGCAAAATAGCAGGATCGAAAACTGAGATCGTTGGGACCAGTGGTGTTTCCATCTCCATCAGTATCTACGCCGATCGGTGCGCCGCCAAGCCGCATCCCTCCGATCAGGACCGTTCCCCAGCCACCTTTATGATCATCATCTATGGAGAATATCCTTGCATCAAACACCCGTGGCTTCAGGTCAACATAGTAGACATGGTAATATTCATCATGCACATCATCCCTTAGTTGTTCCTTGAGCCATTTGAGATGAGGAAGTAAGGCGTTTGGTACATAGGCCCACAACTCGGAGCCCAGATCATAACCCGTGCAGTTGGCAGAAGGTGGTTGGGTATTGAGTTTGTGAGCGCTGGCATCGTAAAAACCGCCATTAAACGCATGGAGCATGCCGTCATTTGCCCCTGTATAGACAACGTTTCTACGATTAAGATATTTTTTCCTGAAAGCCCTGTAAGAATCATCCTTATAGAGTAAATCATAGTCTTCCGATGGTTGGGAAACGACAGTAGGAGTAGAGTGAACAATGTCTCCCAGGCGAAAAACCTCATCAGTACCATTTATATCACGAGTACGGTTGCGGTATGGCCTGCCGGTACCTGTTTCGCTCAGGCCCTCTTCTCCCCGAACGAAGCGGATGACGTTTTGGGCCTCGGCGATCATTTGGGCCTCTGTCAAGCCGACCTCAGGGGTTCCGGGGTTATTATCATCGTCATAGGTCATGTATGGATTAAGAAAGTAATAATTATCATTTGCTACATCATCGACAAAATCAATGGTAAAAGGCATGGTATCAGTACTATCCACATTATTCATGGAAACGGGCTTTGTTGTATCGATTTTATCAGTGAATATATAACGCTTATAATCAGGTGATATATAAGCTCTCTGATTTGTGACATCCATCCCAGGACCAGATAGCCGATCAGAAGCGCTCCAGATATAATTTAATTCAGAAAAATCAACTTCGGATTCAAAATTTGGGTCTGGATTTAAGGGATCAAAGTCTATTGGATCGTATAGTTTCGCCTTGGCCGTCTCTTCGTCGAAAATGACTATTTTATCGGAGTCTTCTTCAAGGGTGGCATTTTGATCGGTGTCTTCATGCATATTTCCTTTTTCATCAATAAAAAGCGTATGGACATCACCATACCATGAAACAATGCGACCAGTCAGGGATTCGGGCTCTGATTCAGTGAAAAACATGGCCTGGTAGATAGCACCTTCTCCAGCCCTGGAATTAGATATGACCGAGGCTGCGGTGCCAGAGCCTGACTTTCCGAGAACACTGATAAAGGCCCTGTTTAGTCCATCTACCAGTTTTTTGGGATTAGAAGCCAAGACATAGTTATCCGGCTCACCGTCTCCATTGGCGTCCCACTCTTCTTGAAGATTGGGCTCATAGTCGTTTCCGTCGCTGTTGGTATCCTGGAAATCCTTTTCCCCAAATCCACCATACTTACCTGTCAGCCAGAGCATATTCATCTGTCCAACAAGAGGGATAGTATTGTATTCCTGGCTGTCAATCATAAATGTATTCACTGTCTGTGTCCCATTAAGGTCGGATCTCAAATCATGGGTATTGGCGTAATATGCCAATCCGGCAACGTAGTATGAGTTATCCTTGGGGCACCAAGGGCAAGTACCCATTACCTCACCGAGCCCGGGTATAACCTTTGAATTGGCGTTCCTGTCGCAGTTCGATGCATTGCAGCCAATACACTGGGAGGTCCCGGTTAATCCCTCTAAATCACCGACTGTATTAGTAAGGACTGTTACATTAATATCCGGATCCGGATTTGAAGGCTCGCCCCAGTCATATCCTTCATCGAAATTGTCTAAATCAAATCCACTGAAAGTAGGGGTCGTAAAATAGGTCCCTGGCAGCTTCTTGTCATTCCAGGGGTTG
>CAZWME010000854.1:0-2672 GCA_964634515.1 uncultured Pirellulales bacterium
ACCCCAGGCTTTCCTGGGAGCCGAGGCCAGCTCACGCCTCAACACCTAACATCGATGACATTGTGCCGCTTGGCTGGTCACCGGGTGATTTGGCCGCTTCACACGATGTGTACTTCGGAAACGATAGAACGGCTGTAACTGATGCAGATGCCTCCGATACGACCGGTATATATCAGGGCCGCCAGAATACTACAGGTTATTCACCATCCGAACGCCTCGAATACAATCAGACTTACTACTGGCGAGTCGATGAGTATAATACCGACGAAACTATCAGCAAAGGAAGAGTATGGAGCTTCACGGTAGCCGACTTTATCGTCGTGGACGATTTCGAAGATTACAACGACTATCCACCGGACAGGATATTCGAAGCATGGCTGGATGGATGGGACGACCCGACGATAAATGGCGCTCTCGTTGGTTATGCCGATCCCCCGTTTACCGAGCAAACCATCGTTCACAGCGGCGCTCAGGCAATGCCTCTTTTCTACGACAACAATCTCAAGTACTCGGAAGCAACCTTGCCGCTAACCTCAGTGAGAGACTGGACCAAACAGGGTGTTAAAACACTGTCCCTGTGGTTCAGAGGCCATCCGGAAACTTTCAGCACCCTCACGGAAGGTCCTGCGGGCACTTACACAATCACCGCCCGTAGCGGTGACATCTTTGGCCAAAGCGACAGTTTCCATTATGTCTTTAAGCAGCTTTCCGGAACAGGTTCAATTACAGCAAAAGTTGAAATCGCGACTAATACCAACAACGCTGCCAAGATAGGAGTGATGATTCGCGATACGCTTGCTCCGGATTCGAAACACGCATTCACATTCATACGACCGGATGGTGGTATCAGGTTCAACCGTCGAACCGAACCTTTTGGAGCCACCACGAATTCCGTCGATAATGGATTGGAGTTCCCGCACTGGGTGAATCTGGAACGCGATGCGGCCGGTATATTTACCGCTTCTCATTCGTCCGACGGGACCAACTGGGTGCCTGTAAATGATTTAAACCTTGGCTCGAGTGCCAACATCCCGATGAACGCTGCCGTCAATATAGGCCTGGCGGTCTCCAGCAATAATACTGATGAAACCATTGAAGCTGTATTTTCAAACATCAGCACTACCGGTAACGTCACTGGCCAGTGGCTCTCACAGGACATCGACATACCCCGCAATGACGCTGAGCAGATGTATGTATCTGTTTCTAATGCCGGCGGTAATCCGGCTGTGGTGTACCATCCTGACCCGGGTGCGACACAGATTGCTGAATGGACCGAGTGGAATATCGACCTGCAGGAATTTACCGACCGGGGTATTAACCTGACAAATGTCGATAAGCTTTCTATCGGCTTCGGCGACAAGAATAATCCGCTCCCCGGCGGCGCAGGTACGATGTACTTTGACAATATAAGGCTATACAGGCCGCGTCCGCAGCCGTAACCATAAACAGAGATTGACCTGTCAAGTACAGGAAATTCGGGGCTTATATCGATTCATTCGGTATAAGCCCTTTGTATTCGATTATACCCTGAAGAAACCTTTACAAAATGTCATTTGACGCGGGGGCAAGCTTCAAATATAATATCTCGAAGTTTTTAAGTTTATCATAGTATTCGAAATATATTTTTGGAGAATATATGCTGGCCACTGCCACTGTAGCTGACCTTCTGAGGCCCTCTGAGAAGAGGTTTGCCGCCGTTTATGATATTACTCTGGTTATTGGCGGTTCTTTGCTCATTGCCTTAAGTGCCCATTTAAAGGTCCTGTTGCCTTTTAGCCCCGTTCCCGTTACCGCTCAGACCTTTGCCGTGCTTATGTTAGGAGCATTGCTTGGCGCTAAGCGCGGTGGCCTTGCCGCTCTGGCATATATAATTGAAGGT
The DNA here is from genome assembly GCA_964634515.1 of uncultured Pirellulales bacterium. Lineage (GTDB taxonomy): Bacteria > Planctomycetota > Phycisphaerae > Sedimentisphaerales > Anaerobacaceae > NIOZ-UU13. Next base: position 1,880 of record CAZWME010000854.1, read on the forward strand.
GCCATGGGCCTGCCGGTATTTGCGCTCGGGGGAGGTTTTGCCGTACTACTGGGCCCGACTGGCGGGTATCTGATTGGTTTCATACCTGCCGCTTACGTAACAGGATTCCTGGCTCAAAAGGGCTGGGACAGGCGAATCGGCACAACCGTTTTGGCGATGATTTTCGGCAATATCATCATTTATACTTTCGGCTTGCTCTGGCTGTCCCGCCTTATGGGCATAAGTAAAACTGTCCTTTCTGTGGGATTATATCCTTTTATTGTTGGCGATCTTGTGAAGATAGCATTAGCGGCCGCTGTTCTTCCGACCGGCTGGAAATTGCTTAAATATGGCGGGTTTGACGGCAAAAGACGATAAATAAAAATAGATGAATTATTAATATTCGTTTAGGACTGAAATTATTGGGGAATAGTGTAACGGTAGCACGACTGACTCTGAATCAGTTAGTCCAGGTCCGAATCCTGGTTCCCCAATTGCTTTTGAGCTGATACTTTTGACATTGGTCTCAAGCCTGTTTTAAGTAAACCGCTTTTTCGGCGATATTCCAGCCAAAGCAAATTATCTTCAAGCCGGAGGTTATTTTATGAAGACCGTTATTCTTTGCATCGGTATTTTTTTAATGTTTTTAGGCATAGTCAATAGTGCTCCCGCTAATGAAAATGCCCTTGCGAAAAAATACAAAGGCGATAAAGGCATCGAGAACGACCCCGATGTGATTTTTGTAGAGAATTTTGAGGAAGGTTCACTGGACGCCGTAAAATCACGGTGGGAGAGCGTTCAGAATATCGAAATT
>CAZWME010000855.1:0-2671 GCA_964634515.1 uncultured Pirellulales bacterium
GCCATACATCACCAACATATCAGTCGTTGCTCTTTCGTATGTATTTGTCCAAAGATTCCGTTCCTCTGGAAGCGCATCGAACAACTGCAACTTGATGCGAACGTTTTCACCGACCCGATAGACCGTCCCCTCAACTAAAGCATCCACGTTCAACTCCCGCGCAATCTCCGGCAAGGGCTTGTCCGATCCCTTGTACCGCATCACTGATTGGCGCGAAATCACCCGCAGCGCGCCGATCTTGCCAAGATAGGCGACCAGCGCGTCTGTCATGCCGTCGGCGAAGTACTCCTGCTCCGGGTCGCCAGACAGGTTCTTTAGCGGCAGTACTGCCAGCGAATTTATCCTGCCGGGACTGACCCCACCCGGCAGTCGCTCCCGCCACCGGCCTATATTCAGTCCCACCACCATCACGATTGCTACCACGATAAACCCTATCGCCATTGCCCACCGCCACAGGGTTCGGACTGGCGCCGCTGGTTTGGCCGCTGTTGCGGTCGCAGGTCTGCTCAGCGTTTCGCTGATTTCAATAGCTGCATCTGCGATATCTCCAAGTCGCTCGTCTTGATTCTTCTCCAAGCAGTGGCGCAGCAGAACATGTATATTTTCAGGTGTTTCATTCGGCAGCAGTTCCCAATCAGGCTGGCGTTCTATAATGCGAGCCAGCGTATCTGTAGCAGTGTCACTCTCAAACGGAGAATGACCGGTAAGCATTTGGTAAATTATACAGCCAAATGACCAGATATCCGTCCTGTGGTCGGTTGGATTTCCGCGGGCCTGTTCCGGAGACATGTAAGCAGGCGTGCCGATGATATGGCCTGGCTCAGTGGAAGTGATTTCAATATCCGTACCTTTGCTTGCGGAGGGTTTGGCCAGACCGAAGTCCAGCACCTTGATCCTGCCATCAGGTGCGAGCTTGATGTTGCCGGGCTTGAGGTCCCGATGTATCACCCCCTTCTCGTGGGCTGCTGATACGGCCAGGGCTATTTGCCGGGCGATTGAAAGGGCTTCCTCCACTTTCAACGGTTCGCGAGCAATCCGTTGGGCCAATGACTCGCCCGGGACATATTCGAGAACCAAATAGCTCAGGTCTTCATCCTGTTCGATGATTTCGTGTATCACGGCGATGTTCGGGTGATTCAATGAGGCCAGTAGTTTAGCCTCGCGATGGAAACGCATCCGGGCAGTCGAGTCATCTGCCAGTTTAGCAGGGATGCTCTTGATGGCCACAGAGCGGTCGAGTTTTGTGTCATGGGCGAGATATACCACGCCCATTCCCCCACGGCCAATCATCTTGACTATTTCAAAGCCCCCGAGTTTCCGGCCAATAAGATTGTTTCTAATCACTTTATCTTCAAAGTCATTTTCGTCCACCTGCACAATAGAATCAAACAAATCATCGATTTTCTGAAGGTTCCGTATTCTCTGTCTGAGCTTATCCTCAATCTCAGGGTATTGTTTGACAAATTCATCTATATCCGGCTCCCGGCCCTGCAACTGCGCATCGACAAATTGCTGCACGGCTTCTTCAATAGCGTCCTTCTGATTGTCATCCACCGACTCAGCCATCAGATTTCCACAAAAGCGCCGCTCAGTGCTGCTATCGCACGAGAAACGAGCATTCGCACCGCATCGGCGCTTTTACCCATTCTGTCTGCTATTTCTTTGCAGGAAAGTCCTTCGATTTTCGTCAGGACAATTACTTTTCTGTATTCAGGTTTCAATGTGTCTATCGCCCTGGCAAGTCTGGTCAAATCCTCTCTCTTAGACATTATTACGCTCGGCGTTGTAAGGTCAATAGGCCCGACAGCTCCGGCAAAACTTTCCCCAGTAGTCGGCCTAAAGCTATCAAATCGAACTTCTTTGTGAATATCGCGCTTATTCGCATGCAATCTGTCTAAATTGTCGCGAATCCTGTTTTCAGCTATTTTCGACAACCACAGCAGAAAATCACCTTCGCTCTTATACGTGAAGTTCCCTAAGTCCCTCAAGGCGGAAATAAAAACATCCTGGGCCAAATCCATCGATTCCAGTTTGGAGCGAATCTCGGCGCCCATACGAAGGCGTACTATCCACCGTACTCGCTCGCTATAAACCCTGCACAGTTGCTCTAAAGCCGATTCATCGCCATCTTTGGCCAGAACTATTAAATGCTGGGTCTTATTGGAGAAATTATTCCTCAATTATCATTAACCTCCAAAGACCAAAGATCTTTTATAAATTATACCAATTTTCGAAAAAATTTCAACAAAATCGTTCGGATGTTATTTTTTTTCCGCTCTTAAGAATAGGCCGGTCCGTTCTCCGTAGTACTACTACGAAAGATGAAACGCCGACGGAAATTGGATACGTAATTCTTGTTCTATTACCCTAAAGGGCAGAAAGGAGGTAATGCATATGAGTTAAATGACAAGGTTTGCCAGGGCCTGTCAGCAATATATCCGGCAGTTGTGTAATAGGTGTATATGTGTTTTTGAAAGTTAACTTTTGTAAAGATTCCAACAAAATAGGAGAAAAAATCGATGAAAACAATAATGAAACAACTAATCACAATTAAGATAGTACCTGTACTTGCGCTGGTTTTGCTGGTCGTTTTAGTCTCATCTTTTGTTAAGGGTACCGCCCAAGACCTTGAGCCTGGCCCCGTTTATTTAGCAGATGATACAGTGATAGA
>CAZWME010000856.1:0-384 GCA_964634515.1 uncultured Pirellulales bacterium
TAACACGCGCGATTGCCGACCACGCGCGAACGATTCGTATTCCGGTCCATATGATAGAGACGATGAGCCGCCTGAGGACCGCCAGCAAAGTCCTGCATCAGAAGCTGGGCAGAGAAGCAACTATCGAAGAAATCGCCGAGGAAGCCGATATGACCGTCGAAGAGACCCGCAGGGTTCTGAAGATATCCAAGCACCCAATCAGTCTCGATAGACCCATAGGCGAAAGCGAGGACAGTTACTTCGGTGATTTCATCGAAGATAACGACATCGACTCACCCGTCGCCTCGGCCACCCAGGAAATGCTCAAAGACAGAATCGATGTAGTCCTCAAAACACTTTCATACCGTGAACGCGAGATTATCAAGCTGCGATACGGAATCGGTG
>CAZWME010000856.1:394-2666 GCA_964634515.1 uncultured Pirellulales bacterium
CACCCTGGAGGAAGTCGGCAGAATCTTCAAAGTTACCCGCGAGCGAGTCAGGCAGGTCGAGGCAAAAGCGATACGCAAACTCCAGCACCCCGTCCGCGCCCGCAAGCTCGAAGGCTTCATGGACCATAAAAGCGCCTAAAGCAGACAATTAGAATTTAAGGTTAGGGACTACCCGCTGTATTAGGAGCAAGGTAGAGCGCCAGTTTACTTATCTTAGGCGTGGCTGTGGCCTTTTCTATCCGCAGGCGGATCTCACTGGCTCTGACGGGTGTATCAAGGCGATGGATTCGTTTATGACCTATGCAGGTGCCGGCGGCGATTTTGTGCCACGTGTCACCTTGCCTTGCTTCCACAAAATACGCACGCACCCACTCGCCTTCACGGATATCTTCCTGCAAAACGATGTGATCGAATACCGCCGGTTTCGGCAGAACAAGTCCGGCTTCGTCGCCCTGACCGCTGGCCTGACCGACACAGTTACTGAAGATACGCAGGATTTCGTCGCCCCACTCCCTGCAGCGTCTCACATCAGGTTCAGGCATCAGACCGCGATTGTCAGGGGTCAGCCCGATGATCAAAGTCGAGTTGTGACCGACGGATTTATAGTACATCTTAATTAGTGACTTTAGCGGGTAAAGTTTCTTTTCGTCGCCCTTGTCCCAGAACCACTCATGATTACGCAGCGGGGCATCGGACATTGCAGGCATCCAGTATGTGCCCTCGGGATCACCGTGTTTCAGCAGGGCGAAACCATTCTTACTTATTTCTTTCTTCGCACTTTCACCGGCTCCTGTTGACTTGTAAGGGAATGTCGCCCAGCATGGATATGGAACCGTTCCGGACTCACTGCCGCCCCAGCGGGCGTCGGCACGGTCAAGGTTATGGTAGAATAAGCAATCTTTCTGGTATTTTTCAAACACAGCTAAGACATCCGGGCCGCCTTGTTTCGGGCCGTGGGCGCCGCCGTCGAACCACAGCTCGAACAATGGGCCATAGCGAGAGCAGATCTCTTCGACCTCCTTTTCGATCATGGCATTGTAAGCTTCCTGGCTGATAGAACTGCGTTCGGTTACTTTGAAGTCCCAAACACCGAGCTGCGAGTTCCATCGGGTTCCCATATAGATGCCGGGCTTGATGTCATACTTCTTGCAGGATGCAATAAACTCAGCAACAATATCGCGCTTACCATCACCCCATTTTACGGCTCTCAGGCAATATGGATTGGTATCCGACTGCCACAAACGAAACCCCGTCTCGTGCGAAGCGGTCAGGATTGCGAACCGGGCGCCCATGTCCTTGGCCACCTGCAGCCACTGGTCGGTATCAAGCTGAGTCGGGTTGAATATGTTGACGTCTTCCACCGCATGACGGCGGTTATAGTTCTGGTTGTAATGCCTGTCGTCGAACACGTGCAGGTCATAGCTGAACAATACGCCGAGTTCCGCCTCTTGCCAGGCAAGCTGCTGAGGCATGGGCTTTGGCAAATTGCTGTCGCCGTTTTCACGGGGCATTGCCTGACCGATTGGATGTATGGAACATGCCGCCGGCCATACAGTGCAGGCCGCCAAGACCCCACATAAAGCATTTCGTGATATGCTCATAATATGCCCTTGTTTTCTGCCGCTGCCCGACTATGTATATATGGTTTCCGCATAACATCCCGAACTTCTCACAAACAAAAAATAATCTCAGCCGCTGTTGTACCCTTATAAAATACAACCAAACTTTAATCTGTCAAGGAAAACGATAAACATATCTGACCTTTTCTCCCTTAGGATCGACAGTCTGGTAGGGTGGGGCTTGCCCCACCAATGTCATTGCGAAGGAGCGAAGCGACTGCGGCAATCTTCATTAAAATAATCATTCATCAATAATGGATTAAAAAGGGGCATCATTAACTCAAAACTCAAAACTCAAAACTAAAATCCCCCCAAAGTCTAATTCATAAGATATCATACTCATTTGGTAACACTCGGAATCAGAATTAATAATTTTGGCTCTTAGAAGGTTTGGCTCTATATGACTTTATTGCTTTAATTATTGCATATGCTATGGTGCATGCTACAACGCCATTTAACAAGCCCATTAAAATTATTGGGAAAACTCCAATTGCATCAGGAAACTTCATGACGAAATCATGACTCACATATGAGGCGATACCTGGTAATATAACACACCAAATAAATGCCCATAAAATGTTAAGTCCCCAGCATAAAAGTATGCTTGTTAATAGTTTTCCTCCTTTCAATAATAGGTATATCGGAAGGCCAAA
>CAZWME010000857.1:0-2655 GCA_964634515.1 uncultured Pirellulales bacterium
TTCCTGGGTATTGCATAAATCCCTGTCTTGGAATTATAAAATGTTTCAGCCATTTCGCCAGGATACGCCATCCGCCAGGAAAATTTACATTCAGTTCCTGGAGGATTTTGTATCTTCCTTGGAGAAGTGGATTGGTAAACCTATTTCCAAAGAGTCCCTGGCAAAAGCCGTAGCCGTCTACAGAGAAAATCGCCAGCTAATGAAGCAAGTTTACGAGCTCAGGAAGAATCACCCTCCGCTTATCAGCGGTTCTGATGCACAAAGAATGGTAATGGCGAGTATGCTTATGGACAAGAAGGAACATAATGCTCTTCTGAGACAATTACTTAAGGAAAAGAGGGAGCTTAAGCAGCCTGGCAATGATCGTCCAAGAATAATGATCATAGGTTCTGGACTGCCCCTGGTAGACTTTACCGAATTTGTTGAGTCCCTAGGCGCAGATGTGGTCGTTGAAGACCATTGCTTAGGAATACGATATTTCTGGAGTGAAAATCCAGGAGATTCCCTCAATGAAGAGGATCCAGCAGATGCCATTGTAAGATACTATCATGAGGAAAAGCCGCAATGTGTCTACCAGGACTGGAGCGGCGAGAAAATCAAAATGCGCGTTTCACAGTTGGTCAAGGAGTATGATGCTGAAGCTGTTATCTGGCTTGAACAGGTGTTTTGCGGTACGCATGAGTGGGAAGTTCCAGAAGAAGTAACTCTATTCAAGAAAATGGACAAACCCATACTTCGAATGCAGAGAGGTCGGATTATTCCCCGAGGTAAATTCCGCCCCGAGATCGAGAGTTTTCTTGATAAAGTTAAGGTCAAAAAAGTAGCCTGAATAAGGAGGTAAAAAAATGACACAAGTAGCACAACAGTATGAGACAAAGCCCCTGGAAAGTTGGTTTAAGATGAAAGAACTACGCCGATGGCGTTTCAAGAACAATTGGGAGGCGCAGAAAAAAGGAAACCTGGCAATATTGAGTGAGGCTATGGGAATGAAGGCATTATGGGCCGGATTTGGAAGCCCATACTATGCAGTAATGTCAGTCAGCCCATATTGGACAGGAGCTAAACGGAATCCTCAGGAGATACAAAAGCTTTTAAAGCTTACGGATTCGGAAGGTTACGGACCACAGGTATGTGGAGCCCTCAGGCTTCACCTGGCACATCTATTGGAAGGAAAGACTACTGTCTCCCCCACCGGTGAGAATGTGGTTCCAGATTTTGCCTGGCAGCTGAACTTCTGCCCCCAAGTTTCAAAACTGCTTTACCTGGCCTCTCAGAAACTCGGCATACCATATATTTACATCGAACCACTTATGGGCGGCGATGTTGAGCAATCAAGGGAATATATTGTAGAGCAACTTTACGAGGCCATTGAGAAGGTCAAGAAAATTACAGGCAGAGAATATAATCCTGATCTGCTTGTTGAAGCTACCAGGAACGAGCTCGAAACCTATAAACTATTCGCAGAGGTATGTGTATTGAATAAAGCCAGACCGGCTCCGTTAGATGGTAGAGATTTAGTCTCGCTGACATTAATAAAAACTGTTATGGCCCATACGAAAGAATCAGTAAATTTCTACAAGTTCTTGCTGGACGAGGTAAAAAACCGTATACAAAATAAAATAACTCCGTCTGGTTACGAGTTGAAACGTTTATATATGGATGCTTTCCCCTGGCCTTTTCCACATGCTTTGAGATATCCAGAAACATATGGAGCGGTCGTTGTGGCTGGTGACCACCCCTTCCTTGATGCACAGGTGGAGGAAGCCGAGACCGGGGAATGGATAGTGAGGAGAGGTTTCGACGAAAAAATAAATAGCTTGAAAACCATGGACGACGCTATCAGGGCATTAGCCTGGTTATGGGAGGGTGGATTAAAGGTCAACCGGCATAGTCTCCACAACTGGCACATAGAGAAGACCGCTGAATATCCAATCAGAATGGCCAAGGAATGGCACTGCGACGGCCTGGTCCTGGCCGCAATGCTCGATTGTTTTCAACAAATGAACTTCGGCATGGAAACCAAACTTATAGCAGATTCCAAAGGCATCCCCAATATGCTTTTCTACTCAATTTTAACTGACCTGCGCCAGTTTGACCTCGATGCCTTTCAAAAAAAATTTGACGACTTCCTTTCAAAAGACCTGGGATTGGTAAAACTTGAGAGCAGAAGTCAGGAAACTGTTTTGGGGCTTAGTGCTTCGCGAGTTTAGCTATAGTTTCGAAGTGAGAACCTAACCGATATTGAGCAGCGAGAAGAAATCTAAAAGGATCAAACTACGGATTATGCTTCAAGCTCAGTTTGATATGGCTTAGTTGACATTGATAGCTATTAGCCGCCGTGCATATGCTCATATATTCTTGGCAGTAGTTCATGAATATAGCTGCGGTTTATTTTATTATTTTTTATATTATCTCTTCTTTCCTGAAAACTTCAATCTGGTCCCAGCCATAGCCCAATCCCAATAATATTTCTTCGGTATGCTCACCGAACCCGGGAGCTTTACCGGATATCCTTGCCGGTGTTTTACTAAAATATACGGGAAAACCAATCAGCATCGATTTCCCAAATACCGGGTGATCATATTCCACTAGATACTGACTGTCCATAATTTGGGGCTGTTCCGGAAGATCAGTCAATGAATATATTTCAGAACA
>CAZWME010000858.1:0-2652 GCA_964634515.1 uncultured Pirellulales bacterium
GTGATTGGCCACATGAACACCAAAGTGGCTGGCTTGGGGGTCAACCACATGGATAGTATGTCGAGCAGTAATCGGCTTACCGAAACGATCCTGAGTCTCAAGTACTGCGCGATAGATACCGGTGTCCAGAGTAACCATGATTGTGGTATAGCCTAAGGTATCCGTACTGAAGGAAAGTTCGCTGATTAGTTCCGCCAGCTCCCAGGTATTTGGGTCGGATAGGTCCGGCTGCGAGTCAGTTGCTCCAAAATCAGGGCGTATTACCTTATCGGGTTGCTTCAATGTGTATATCTGGACCAGGCCTTCGGCAGGCTCGGGCTGACCGTCGATGGATTGGGTCGTTACGATTAACTCTACTGCTTTATCCTGTGTTTGCCAGGCATCTGCATAGATGGTGGCCTGCAACGCAGTATATCCTGCACGAACGATGCGATCATCCGAGCGTGTCTCACCTGTGGTGTCGGTCACATCTGCATGGACTGAATATTCAAAAGTTGGTTCATCTTCCTCTGGAATAGACAGATCTGGTTTGGCTGTAAAGTGAATCGAAAACGAGCCATTTGTCTCTGTGATTGAACTGCCGTGGGCAATGACCTGTGCCTCTGTTCCGGGGTAAATCCAGCGGGCCCACCAGCACCAGATAGGAAACCTCGCTTGACGCAGAACGCGCCAGTTTACCTGGGCACTGCCAATTGCAGCGCCGGTGTATGATGTGGCCTTACCCGGTACGATGACTTCGGTATCGAGTCTTGGCGCCTCTGTGGGCGGTTCGAGTTCAACCTTGAACTTGGGGCGCTTGTATTCCTCTACATTGAAAGACACATAACCATGCGGACCATCCCATACATTCAGAGACATTCGTCCCATTAGGCGGTCTCGAGGGGCCGTAAAGCTACCGCTAAAAGCACCGTAATTATTGCATTGGTGCTGCCAACGTTCTATCTCCTGACCGTTGATATCCTGGAATACTACTGTCAGTTGCTCACCAGCTAAGGTTTGGTAGTTGTCCCTGACCGTGTCCGTGCGGATACAGATACCCTTGTAATGGATGGTCTGGCCGGGGCGATAGAGCGAGCGATCTGTAAAGAAGACCGTCTGTTTGTGGATTTCCGGATCGTCCGATCTTGTAGAAGTATGATATGCATTCCTGCTGGCTAAAATATCACCTTCATATTCTGCAACGGCTATGAATTGTTCATTCCTGTTATCATGCGAAAAACTAAAAAAGCCGTTCTTGTCGGATAATATTTGATCTTCCGGCCAGTATTGACGGTTCGTATTGTTATATATCCAGCGCGTTACCGTCGCATCGGCAAGAGGTTCGCCAGTTATAGCGTTGAGAACAAATCCCTCGACAATGCCCTCCCGATGAATACTGCGCATGACCAGAGCCAGGTCACTGACCCAAATGCGTGCCACGCTGACGTTATTATCGTTCTTCTCAAAAGAAGGATCGTGGCTTGAGATCAGGAAATAAAAGCCCTTGTCCAATCCTTTGGGTGCAGGCAATCTCTCAGTGCGTTGTTGATAATCTATAGTAGCAGGAAGGTCTTCACTCCATTCAAGCACCGGTTGTCGCGCAAGCAGGTTTCTTAGTTCATCATCGTCGATATAGCTCCAATTTGGTTGAATGGCATCCTCGATTGCAAACGGCACAGCCCTGAAAAAAATCCTCGTTACATTACGGTAGGTTACCTTAATGTCCGGTAGCGGATTATTCCATACGCGCTCAGTCGTGATTGTTGCAGACCTGGCCTCGATTTGTTTTATCAGGTTGGTGCACAGTTGACCGCCGGTGCTGTTCGGGTACATCTCCATTCCCTGGCTTGCGAGCATGTGTGCCTGTACGTAGTCTCCTTGCTCGTGTACAACTCTTGCCCACTCATATAGTGCCCGGGTAACAATCTCGTAGTTGGACCATTGGTCCACAAACCGCTCAAGTGCCTCAACATAAAAAACTGCTTTATCAGATCCCAGGGCCTGGTTGTAGCCGAAGATGAGCCGATGCAAATCCGCGTCAATTAATGCCGACTTGTCAGAATCATTTTGATGAAAGGCCAATAGGTCTTGATACAATCGGATGGCTTTGAGCTTGGCCGATTCCGTGTCCGTAGTCACTGGCTCCCATTGGATGAACTCACCCACGGGAGCAAATATTGGGCTATCGGCCATAAACTCAAAGGTATCCTGGGGCAATACTCCGACCTGTTCGCCCGCACCGTAAAAAGACAAGGCCTCATGAGCCAGGAAGTCATAAAGAGTCGGTCGGTATGTGTCCGGAACAGTTCCTTTTTCCAGCAAATCGTCAAATTCTCCAATAGGTATAGCCTTAAGCTGCTCATCTGCGGACAGGGCCGAACTAAAGTGTAAGTCGATCTCTGCCAGAATACGGGGAAGATCCCATGTTGTGAAATCTGCTCCCGGTGGTTCGGCGGTCTGAGTCCGCTCAATAATTCTCCAGCGATTTTGCTGGAAGTACTCCCAATACCAATGTGCAAGGATGGTCTCCATTACAGATTTCATCGGGGCCGGAGGAGACTTATCAATCTCAAGTTGAAGGAGAAAGATCATTTCCTCAATCCAATACCCCTGAATCTCACCCTGCAAAGTGATCTTTAAACAAATGGCCCTGGTAGCCTCCGCATGTGCCTG
>CAZWME010000859.1:0-2648 GCA_964634515.1 uncultured Pirellulales bacterium
GAAAATTTCGCTGGTTTTTTCACATTACAGTACTGTAAATTCAACTACCACGAACATAGAAAAAAACAGTTTGAAACTTTACTGTTAAATCTATCAAGCTAACTTGCCGGCCAAAACCATCGGAATTGTCAATTCAAAGCTACCTCACTCCGGCCGCATATGTGGTAGTGTTTCATTTGAACTTCGTAATGAAAATTGTTCTTCTCGATGAGCCTGGCTATCAAGCCTATTTGATTGAGCAGCGTTTCGATTAAATCGATATTCAACAAAGTTGATTCGGGATTGTACTGCGGCAAAACAACAAACACATATCCATAATTGCTATCTTCTGTCGCCAATTGTCCGGCAACAATAATGCAATCATTTGAGCTGGTTATGACCGGCTCGGCACCGTCATCAATAGTAACGCAAATCTCTTTCAAAAAGGACTCGCTAATGTTCAGCCTGGCAAACTCTTCAGGATCGCTTGGCCGGCAGTTGCCATTAGTGTCCATAATTACTATTAAAGGACCCCGTTCAGGCAAAACATCGAAAATCTGCTCTGCAATCTGTTCGCTCAGCATAAAGCCAGGAGAAGAAAGCGATTTATATATACCCATTTGATTGACTCCTTACTTGTTTTGAACAGAATAACCAATAAAAGTTTCGGTATAATTATACGGCAACTTTCTTAGAGGTAATGTTTAGGTGTAATTCCACCCAAAAAGCATAATTGAGGAGTTTAAAAGTGAGTTTATGGGACGCAGCGGGCTTACTGCCTGAATACGGCTATTAGTAAATAATTCATGGAATTATTTAAGCATCGCTCTTAGCCTGCTTATCGATAAATTCCTCCCGGGACAGTCGGTTACGCGCCCTCCGGGAGTAGTCCCATGACCATAAATACGGTTGTTCGGTATTCCATATCGTTTTTGTAAAAAACGAATCAATTTCACAAGCGACTGTACCTGCCGTGATGAAGGCGAAGTATTATTAAAATTGCCAACAAGGCAAATTCCTATTCCATCCTTATTGGCCCAATTGTTGGCCGTTCCGCCACAATGAGCACCTGGTATCTGCTTTCGCCAGCGAAACGTTACCTCAACCTGACCGTCAGCGCTGTCCGTGCCGTTACCTATAACAAAATCATAGCCCACCCCTTCCCAATGGTTGCGTTCCCTGTGCCACTTGTCGAAGATAGTGGCATTTCCGAAATCTGTTGCTGAGTGATGTACAATCACAGCCCTCCAGCCCTTCTCCAACTGTGAAGGCGGAAACCAGCTTCGGGGTATATTACTTCTAATTTCCCGTTTTGGTGCGATAACTCTCGGCGGAATAACCGTGGGCTCGTATATGGAACTGGTTACAATTTCGGGCATCGGCTCGTTGTCGATTGCACAACCGCCTAAAAAAAATACACAACTCAAAAAAATACAAACTCTGTTCATCATCATTCCATTGCTTTCATCGGTAAGAAACTGAATTTGATTACACCTCTGTCTGGTCCTTATCTTTTGTCAGACGTGGTTTTTCCTTATATCTAACCATATACAGATTATTGCCGGGCTCGTTGAACTTAACAACATCCATATATGAGTTCATAAGCAGCAATCCCCTGCCACCCGGCTTGTAAAGATCCTCGCCGTATCGCGGATCTGCTACTGATGCAGGTTCAAAGCCATCACCCTGGTCGGTCAGGGAAATCTCTATTTTATCAAAATCAACAGAACATTCTATCTTAACCTCTTTGCTGGAGTCCATTTTATTGCCGTGTTTGACGGCATTAAGAAAAGCCTCTTCCAGGGCCAAATGAACCGCAAAAGTATCATCTTTGTCGAAACCGTAGGCATCGAGCTTGGACAGAACCTCCTCGCAGACCTCGACGACTGCAGATGGTCTGCTTTTTACAACCATTGAGAAATTGATTGGTGCTCTTGATACCATAAGCGAAACAACAATCTTTCGCCTAATTCACTTAAGATAAGTCCTCGACGGCACTTTCAACATCTTTATGAATATCGAAAGTTGTGGTCAAACGCGTTATTTTGAAAATCTCGAATATATTCGGATTTATATTACAAAGTTTTAGCTGTCCGTCCTTTTCGTAAATCCTTTTGCTGAGCCTTATTAACAGTCCTAAAACAGCGGACGACAAAAACCGGACGTTGCCGAAATCCAAAATCAATTTTATCCGTTTAGCCGGCTCAACAACAGACATAATCGAATCCTGAAGTGCCTTAATATCCTTTTCTTCGAGGATTTTTTCATCTGTAAAACTAACTACTGTCGCATTATCCGCATATTCAACGCTTATTTTTGGCTTAATCTCAGCCATATTAAACTCCATAATAACATTATCTGATTTTATATCGGAATATTACGTTAGTATATTTAGTGTGTCAAGTCTTTTGCATTTTGAGTCATTTGCATTGTACATATTGTCACTCAAAGTCAAAGAATAAATCCAAGCCGGGATTTTGAAATAGATTCGACAAGCTCACTACAGGTTGGCTTTAATTGGCTTTGATTGGCTTTGTTTTTTTGGCCCATAGCCGCCTTTTTCTCATAATCGGTTGTAAATACTTACTTTGCATCAATTTTTCCCCTTTCGACAGATTGGCTTAGGATTGGCTTTAATTGGCTTAAATTGGCTTAAATTGGCTTAAATT
>CAZWME010000860.1:0-2648 GCA_964634515.1 uncultured Pirellulales bacterium
CAGGGTCGTTTAAGGCGCCGATGCAGGCGACGGGAATCTTGACATGCTTCTTTACTTCCTCGGCGGTGTACGTATTCCACCCTTCGGGATAATACATCGGGTCCATAACCGTTCCGGGTGACTCGAATATACCCGCACTTATATCAACATAGGCCAAACCCATTTCCTCCATAAGCATAGCCACCTTGACGGTTTCATCGAGTCTTCGTCCTCCTTCTATCCATTCATCACCCGAATAACGAATACCCAGAGGATAGTCCTTCCCGCATTTCATTTGAATACGAGTGATAATTTCCATCGTAAAACGCATCCTGCCCATAAAACTCCCGCCAAAGCGATCGGTTCGCTTGTTCACAAAAGGACTCATAAATTGTGCAATCAGGTAACCATGAGCGGCATGAAGCTCAACTGAATCAAATCCCGCCTGCTGCACCCTCCATGCAGCTTCGCCGAATTTCTCAATAAGGTCGTATATTTCCTCAACACTCATGGCACGTATTGATTTGCCTTGAGCGATGCTCTCGGCATATATGACCTCATGACCGGCTGAGCCCGGGACATCCAGCACATGATCACTGGCCGACATCAGGTTTTTTCTGGGCCAGGCCGCCTGGCGTCCCGGATGCTGTATCTGAACAGCACACTTTGCGCCGTAACGATGGATAGCCTCAGCAAGGTTGGCAAGGCCCGGAATCAAAGGGTCTTCGTCTGCGGCCACACATGTTACTGTCGGCCTGCCCGTTGCCTTATCAGGTGTGGTTGCGCCGATAATGATAAAACCGCAGCCTCCCTTGGCGATTTGCTCATGATAAGTGATTACCCTTTGATTTATAGAGCCGTCCGCATTGGATGAGCTTATGTCCGTCGGCACCATGGCGATTCGATTGGGTACAAGCATATTGCCGATTTGAAGAGGACTGAATAAGTTCGGATAATATTTATTTTTCACGATTTGTACCTCCACATCATCTGTTTTGTTAAAATTTTGTATCCGTTTGTAATGGCTGTTTATTTCTTCTCGCTTTTATAACATTCCTCCATAATGGTCTCCGTCCTCGTAGCCCCGAATCTTGTACAGCCAACCTCTCTGACCTTCACAGCCATCTCCAAATCCCGCACACCACCGGCGGCCTTTACCTGCACACTTTCAGAAACCTCTGCACGCATCAACTGCAAATCCTCTATCGTTGCACCACCGCCTGCGAAACCGGTTGAGGTCTTGACAAAATCTACTCCCGCTTCTTCGCAGAACCGGCAGGCAGCCTTCTTTTGCTCATCCGTAAGATAAAAATTCTCGAATATGACCTTGACCAAAACATTATGACTGTGAGCAACCTCAACAACCGAACGGATGTCTTTCTTGACATAATCATAGTCACCATCGAGAAGTCTGCCGATATTTATCACCATATCCAGCTCGACCGCGCCGTCTTCGATGGCCTGCTCGGCCTCGAAAACTTTAGTCTCGGTTTTATTATAACCGTGCGGAAAGCCGACAACAGTAGTTGTCTTGACGTCTGAATCGTGTAGGAGCTGTTTTACTAAAACGACTTCAGACGGTCGGCAGCAAACTGTGGCAGCTTTATACTTCTTCGCAATCTCGCAGCCTTTGCGAACATCTTCCTCGGTCAGTTCAGGCCGCAGCAGTGAGTGGTCTATCATTTGCGCAATATCATGACATGTATAATCCATAAGCACCTCCGGAAGATAATCGAGTGATTGCATTTGTATTCATATTCAGCATTCCAACGATATTATTTAGCTTGAGATTGGACAGCTAAAACATATATCAAATGTAATCCAACGGCAAGCAAAAAACAGGAAATCCGCCCCCTGTCTTGTTAATCATAATTACATAGTCAATTGTTTTTCAGAATATATGCGATTATAATTTGTATTAGTTGAATGTTAACCTGAATTTAGAGAAGAATTTTAATGAACCGAAGGAAAGTCATCTTTGTATTTTTGTGCGTTTTCACACTACACCGGCAGCTCCCCGCCCGTAACGATATTGCTCGCAAAGTCGTACCTTTCAAATCAATGCGAAAAGACGTCGACATAGACGTTATGGAGCGTATATATCAAGAGATCAAAACTCCATATAAGTATGGCATTATTCTAAAAGGAGATAAAAATTCAAAAGTTGACTGCCCGAGTGTGTTTCGGTTCGGGGATAGTTGGTATATGATGTATATCATTTTCGACGGCAACGGATATGAAACAGCAATAGCTCAGAGCAACGACCTTATCAACTGGAAACCTATAGGAAAAATCCTCCGTTTTCAGCCGGGCAGATGGGATGGGATGCAGGTTGCGGGATATATAGCCCTACAGGATTTTGTCTGGGGCGGCTCCTACAAGTTGCAGAAGTACAATGATAAATATTGGCTGTCATATATCGGTGGTGCTTTGAAAGGGTATGAGACCGATCCTTTAGCTATCGGCATAGCATGGACAAACAACCCGGCAAAACCCATCGAATGGAACCGGCTGAAAGGGCCGGTATTATCTCGCGATCAACCTGATGTGCGCGATTTTGAGAAACTTACTCAATACAAAAGTCACATCATCTACGATAAGAACAAAGCACTGGGCTATCCCTTCGTAATGTTCTACAACGGAAAACCCAAAAAAGGATATGAGCGCAT
>CAZWME010000861.1:0-2641 GCA_964634515.1 uncultured Pirellulales bacterium
ACGTACACCGCTATGCTCCGGCACTTAGAAGAATAGATGCTATAGAAACAACACATTGCTTCGACAGATTGGAAATCTGGGTTCCCAAATTAGATCATCTTGCCACATGGCATGATGTTTTCAAGAGAGCACAGAGCCGGGGCTATGAATTATGGTTCTATACCGTTGGAATTTTTCAAAAAGGCTCCTGTCCAAATAAGACCGTGGATGTTCCTCTTATAGAATCACGTATCCTTCATTGGCTGAATTATCGCTTTGGATTGAAGGGGTATCTGCATTGGGGCTTTAATCGCTGGACAGATGACCCTTTCGCAGCCCCCGGAACTCACCGCGGTGACGGATGGCATGTATATCCCGGGAAGGATGGACTGATTAATTCCCTGCGATGGGAGCAAATGCGAAACGGAATCCAGGACTATGAATACTTATACATGCTCGAAGATAAAATGAGTAAGATAAAAGCCGGACTTGGCGAGCGTTTATCAATAATCGAGCCGTCTCGCAGAGGTGTGGAAATAGCTTCTCAGATTGTTAAAACAATGAGCATTTACAACAAAAATCCTGACGCAATATACAGTGTAAAAAAACAGATTATTCGTGAGCTTCTGGATTTAGACACAGTTCCAAAAATGATTGTTCAGACCAATCCACTTGAGCATTCGACTGTAGCAAATGATTGTGCTATAGATGTTTTCGGATGGGCCGAACCTCAGACAAAAGTAGTTGTCAACGGCCGTCGCCTGGCTTTGTCAGATGACGGTTTATTTATGGAGAATGTTCACCTGTCGAGAGACAATACGATCGTAGTGGAAGCCGAACATGAAGAAGGCAAAAAAACCATAGTTCGTTCTTTCGAGGTTCTATACTAATCGAATCACAAGGGATTTGAGTATGTGTAAGACACTTAAAATAAATTCAAACAAACTATTTGTAACCTGGATGGCAATCAGCTTGCTTGGAATTACTCCTGAATTCAGCAAGGCGGAGAATACGGCAATTGAATGGCCACCCCATATACAGATGGTACTTGATGCGACTAAGCCATTGAAATATGACAGAGGAAATCGTTTGCCGCTTTATCTCTGGCAGGCCATGGATCCCGGCCGGCTAAATGAGCAAGCCTTGGAAAAGCTCGTCACAGAGCTGAATAAGCGAGGTGTGGGGCTTATTAGTTCCTGGAATCCAGGCAATCGCCAAAACAGCTTAGACCAATCCCTAATGATTGCCAAAGTGCAAAAGAAGTTTAGTTTGCGGGTGAATATCAATGCCACTAACTGCCTTTATTCTTTTTTTAACGGTGATGAACAAACAGCCCATATAGACAATGAGGGAAAGCTATTTTGGGACCAATCATTTGGCAAGCAAAAGATGGGATGCCCTTTTGCAATCGACTTCCGGCGGCCTCACATCCAGGAGCAAGTAGAATATTTTGTGAAAGAGTTTAAAAAAGCGGATTTGGATATAGATTTTATTTTTGCCGATTGGGAAATTGATGGCCCCATAGAATTCAATAAGGCCCACGCTGCCTCAAAACGATGTAAACGTTGTCGCGAAAAGATCAAAGATATCGATGATTTTGAAGAGTTTCAGAGAGTACTTCGAAAACTCAGATGCCGGTTACAGCGTGAGGTTTATGCGGAGCCTGTGAGAAATAATTTCCCCGATGTTTTAGTGGGCAATTATGGAGTTTACCCACATGACGGCTACCGCTATTGGTATGACTACTTCAGAATACTATGTCGATGGACAACCATATCAGGCGGACCAACAAGCAAAGTATAGAAAATGGTATCATGAATTTTTCGAGACCGGATATACTTTTGCTATGCCGGTCGTGTACACATGGCAGAGGATTTTTGATTGGTATGACTATAGCGATACCGATTACCGGTGGTTTTATAATATGTTGTTAGTGGCAAGCAACGCAGGACAGCACACTCCGGCAGAGATACCTGTCATTAGCTTTGTGCACTGGCATACGATTAAGCCTGAGCATTCTGCGAGTAAGGCAAAGCAATTTAGTGAGGACAAATATCAGGAGTTGTTATGGCATATGTTGTTGAGGGGGACCGACACATTTTTTCTTTGGTGTCGAAAAGAGGAAGCAGCAAAGGAAATCCAACTGCTTCATCATGTGTATTCAGAGGCCCAGCAATACGGAGAGTTTCTCTCTAATGGAAAGCCAATTAATTTCAGTGTTCCTAAGCAGCCGGGAACAATTATCTCAGGATTGCGGTTAGGAGAACGTCTTTTAGTGCGTCGAACGGATTTTAAGAAAACAAGTCAGCCGGTAGAAATTGTTATTGATGATAGAAGGATTAAAGTTGACAGTATTCCCGGGCACTGTCAGATTATTCTTGTTCGCTAATATAATTATTCGAGCTAAAAAACATAAGTTTATATTAAGACATTGGGAGTAATAGATATGAAAAATAGAATATATAAAACTGTTATCCTTTTTCTGGTTCTCAGCTCATATAAATATTCCTCAGCGAGTGACAAGATAGCACTAACAGCATTGAATAGCATGGAGCGGATTGGCCAGAATCAAAAGATATACGGGGCCAATACGGTTAAAATTCAATCCGCAAGAAATGAAGTGGAATCTTTTCAGGTCGTGGTTTCTGCTCCGAAGGAAAAT
>CAZWME010000862.1:0-2637 GCA_964634515.1 uncultured Pirellulales bacterium
ACGGCTACTCCGCCGGTCAGCTTGGCTAAGCGTTCCTGTAGTTTTTCACGGTCGTAGTCGCTGGTTGTGGCTATAATTTGATTGCGAATTTGGTCACAACGTGCGTTGATGTCTTTCTTTTTGCCTGTGCCTTCGATTATTGTTGTAGCGTCCTTATCCACAACGATTTTTTTGGCCTGACCCAGTTGTGAAAGCTCAATGCTTTCGAGCTTGATACCCAAATCTTCCGTAATCACCTGTCCGCCGGTCGAGATTCCTATATCAGCCAACATCGCTTTTCTGCGGTCTCCGAATCCCGGAGCCTTGACCGAACAGACCTTCAGTATGCCTTGCAGACGATTAATAACTAATGCCGCTAAGGCCTCACCTTCGACGTCTTCTGCAATAACCAGCAATGGCCTGCCCACTTGGGCGACCTTTTCGAGCAGAGGAATAAGCTCGCGAACGCTGGATATCTTTTTTTCGTGCAGCAGGATATAAGCATCTTCGAGGACCGCTTCGAGGGTATTGGGGTCGGTCATGAAATATGGTGACATATAGCCCTTATCGAATTGCATACCTTCGACCAAGGTCAGCTCGTTTTCCATTCCTTTGCCTTCTTCGACCTCGATAACTCCATCACTGCCGACCTTGTCGATTGCATCGGCCAGGATTTCGCCTACCGAAGGGTCGTTGTTTGCGCTGATGGTTGCGACCTTCGCAATGTCACCGTGGCCTTTTACAGGGACGCTGACGTCCTGGATGTATTTAGTGACTACTTCGGTGGCTTTGCTGATTCCCCGCTTAATGGCCATTGGGTTCGCACCGACCGTAACGTGCTTTAATCCCTCGGTGTAAATCGCTTCTGCCAATACCGTTGAGGTTGTCGTTCCGTCACCGACAACATCGGAGGTTTTACTGGCGACTTCATTGACCATCTTTGCGCCCATATTCTTGAATGGTTCCGGCAGCTCGATTTCCTTGCTGACAGAAACGCCGTCCTTGGTCACCTTCGGAGAGCCCCAGCTTTTGTGCAGAATAACGTTTTTGCCGGTGGGTCCGAGAGTAACTTTTACTGCTTCGGCTAATTGAGACAGACCCTCTTTGAGCTGTGCTCGTGCCGTATCGTCAAACATTAATTGTTTTGCCATTTTTCAGTACCTCTTTTCAATTTTCTTCTTATCATTTTAGCTCATACTCTGCGAACTATGAACTAATTATTTATCTTTCAACGATTCCGTGAACGTCACTTTCACGAAGAATCACATATTTCTCTCCGTCGATTTCGATTTCGTTTCCACCGTATCTTGCGTAAATAACTTCATCTTTTTTCTTTACGGACATTTTGGCTCGTTTACCGTTATCGAGCAGTTTACCCGGGCCGGTTTCTATTACTTTACCGATTTGAGGTTTTTCTTGTGCTGAGTCCGGTAGAATAATCCCGCCGGTTGTTTTTTCTTCTGCCTCTAATTGTTTGAGTACAATTCTGTCATCCAGGGGTTTAAGTTTCATAACTCACTCCTTATCTGTTTTGGTTATTTTTTAAATTTCTTATTTGTCTTTGATTTCAAGCACCACGACAGTATTAACAGCATCAGGTGCCTCACGTGGGATTCTAATTGTAATTTTATCTTTAAGTTCACGTCTGACAGATAGTGTAGTGCGTTTCTTATCAGACAGAAGATAAGCTTTATTGACCTGGTTTTTCAGCCCCGGCACTTCCAGCCTGAGGTTTGTCGGCCAGTCGAATACGTGAAGATACAGCTTGCCGGGTTTTGCGGTGCATCGTCCCCACGGTAATTTGCCGAGCGGACTGGCCGTCGTCCCGTAAATGCTTTCTCTGTTTACCTTCATCCACTCGCCTATAGCCGCCAGGCGTTCAACACTCGCATCCGGAATAACACCCTCAGCGGTTGGCCCGACATTCAGCAGGAAGTTGCCGCCTTTACTTGCTATGTCCGTCAGGTTTTGTATCAGGACTTTACTTGATTTCCAGTTATCGTCATAGGATTTATAACCCCATGTATCGTTCATTGTCATGCAGGATTCCCAGTCAACGCCTGAAAGTCCCGTTGCCGGAATCTGCTGTTCGGGGGTACCGAAGTCGCCGGCATATTCCTGGTCTGCCTTGTTAAGGCCTTCCATGCCTTTGCGACCTTTTCCCACACGGTTGTTTATAATAATATTCGGCTGCAGTGACATAACATAATTGAAAAGATCCTTACCCTGAGGTTCGGTCCAGTCCTTTATCCACTCACCGTCGAACCACAATACACCGAGAGGGCCGTACTTGGTTATCAGCTCTTTAAGCTGCGGTTTCATATGGTTTTCAACGTATCGGGCAAAGTTGGGATTCGACTGTTTACTGTCATTATAGTTTGGATAGAAAGGCCTCTGGGCATCCGGATGATGCCAGTCCATTATCGAGTGGTAGAAGCAAAGCTTAATGCCCTGTTTCCTGCATGCCTTTGACAGCTCTTCGAGTATGTCACGCTTGAACGGCGTAGCATCGATAATGTCGTAGTCCGTTACCTCTGAATCCCACAGGCAAAAGCCGTCGTGATGCTTGCTGGTGATAACGATATACTTTATACCGGCATTTTTGGCGATTCCAACAAACTCATCGGCGTTGAACTCGACCGGATTAAACTGTTGGGT
>CAZWME010000863.1:0-2635 GCA_964634515.1 uncultured Pirellulales bacterium
CGTAGTGAAGAATCTCAAACCTAACTCAAAACTCAAAACTAAAAAGCTTGACTCCCCTCAAGCTTTTTGTTATTCTCCCCCTAAAGGCATAGAACACCCGGGAGCGGAAACTACACGAGAAGTGATTCACGCGGAACGGCATTGTTTGGCGGGAATTGTAGTTTTTTATTTTATAATGTAATATAAGGCAGAGATAATAAGGAACTGTGGTGCTGTTGAAAAAGCTGATTTTCTATGAGGTGTGACATGAACAGTACAGAAAGTGAGAAACTAAAGCTTATTACTAGTATCGTAGAAGGTTTGAAGCAGAAGCCAGCTTACCTGCTGCTCTTTGGAATTCTCGTATTGTTCATGTTCATAGTTAGTACGTTTGCGGCGTTGCATTGGAATGATGTCTACATCGTTATTGGGAGTTTTGTCGTCATCCTAGTCGCGCTGTTCCTGGCGGCCTATGTGATCAAAATAGTCGAAGGAACCGGACGCATTCCCAAAGGACAGCGCGAAGTAATGGAACAGCTCTTAGCGCTTGGTACGAAGGAGGACTTACCACTCAGCAATGTGAAGGCCAAGCGGTGGGCAAAAAGATGGAACTGCCGATGGACCTACATGTCCGAGTCTGGGCTATTGCTCCCATACGTTGACGATAATGTCACTATTGTTCTGGACAGAATTGAACTGGAAACCGGCCTTATACGTGGCCGGGGTGAGTCGCCATATCGTGGCGGTACGATTTATGATCTTTTCGGCCGGATTTCGAAACGGGACATGGCACTGATGTTCTACAAAGGCCAGGGGGAGTTAGAGGCCCTCATGGGCGTCATAATCCTACGCATGAAAACTGGAGGAAGTGTTTACGGTTGGTGGCTCGGTATCGGGAAGGAGAACATGGACACCGGAGGTCGATTTACATGGACAGAGGCAAGCAGAGACCCCGATTTTCGCGCCATTGAATACGATATCTCCAAGGATCCCCCAAAGCGATGAACGGTGCGTCTTGGCTACAGGAGAGTCGCAACGCGTATGTGAGAAGCGCGTTAGGGGCAATACGCTTCACGTCTTTTATACATATTTTTGCTATTTACATCTTGATATTTAATTTTCTTTTTCAATCCCAATAGTCAATATTCAATCGAAAATATTCAATCGAAAGGGTTTACCCTCGGTTTGTGCTTACTTGCTTTTCTGTCGGGGGCCGGGGGGAGAAATGCTATATAATCTCAATCCCAATATTGAAGCGCAGCGAAAATCCCGACCACTCGGGAATCAATAATAAATATTAAATATTCAATCGAAAGGGTTTATCCAGAGTTTATCCCCGGGTGCTGCTAACTTGACTCGCAGTAGGGGGTTGTTAGCTCACTTGATTTTCTTTTTTAAGATCCGCCGGAAAAATAATTTTGCTTATACCAGAATGTAGGATGGCCAACGTTTTATGCAAGTTTGTAGGCTATTTGTTCTTCAAGGATATCTTTGACTGTTAGTGCAATAATGTTTTTGCCTGTCTTTTTGAAAAATGATTGTATTTCTGACAATGCACCCTGAGAGTAATCGAATGAAACGAAAAAGCCTTTGTTACGGTCTTCACGCATCATAACCGCCTCAAAAGAATCAATATCGGGCCGTCCGACATTGTCTTTCTGCTTGACCTGTATGGGATACCACACGTCCATGAAATCCAGCTCACCTTCTCTTTTCTTTGGAGTTGCCGAGACCGGATAAATACGTCCATCTATTCCCATATCACCCACCTGTACCTTGTTGGGAATACCGCCCAGCGCAATAACGGCCCAGTTCTCAAATTCGAAGTGCGGAATTTTGCGAAGCTGCTTTTCAGTCCACGGCAGGTCGCGCACGACAAAACCCCTGCCAATCCGCCAGAGCTTCTCATCCTCCTTAATACCGCATGAATCCCTCAAACGCTTTGCCATCACCCGGCAAGCAGTAGGCGAAAGATCAATGCCTATCCACTGACGGCCGAGGTTTTCAGCAGCGACTAATGCCGTACCACATCCACAGAATGCATCGAGTACAATCTCGTTCGAAGTGCTGCTCATTTCGAGAATACGTTGAAGCAATGTCAGGGGCTTCTGTGTCGGGTACCCCAGGCTCTCATGTGATGAGCCATGAACGGGATTTATGTCGTCCCACACGGTTCCAATCGGCGTTCCCTTGCCCTCGTCAAGATATCGCTTGTATTGGGGCACTCTTCCAGGCTTCGTCTGCACAATACGTCCCTCTTTCAAGAGCTTCTCCATATTCTCCCTACTGTATCGCCAGTATCGTGTTACGCCCATGAACTCGTAATGTGGATTTCCCTTTGAGGGAGCGGCACCTCCGGGTGCTGTCAAGTCGCCAAGCCGATAACGGCGCCCCGTTTCAGGTTCCACGTGCCGGTAAAACTTCTTAACATAGCTTTCATCGTATGGTTTGTAAATGTGTTTGAACGCATATTTCTTACCTTTAACGTAGAAGAAAATCGTGTCATGAACACGCCCAAGATGCTTTGAACCTTGCTTCGCATCACTGTGAGCAGATTGGCGCTTCCAGACTATCTCGTTGACAAACTGGTTTTCGCTGAAAATCTGGTCTAACATTATTTTTACGTAGTGTGATGCGTGCCAGTCGCAGTGGTAAT
>CAZWME010000864.1:0-2629 GCA_964634515.1 uncultured Pirellulales bacterium
AAAGGCCGACCAAGCATGGTCTAAATAGGAGCCTGAACGGACTTATTAGATCGGCGAGGATTTGTGTACACTTAGTACCTCTAAGTGTTACTCATACCTCGCCGTTTTTGTACTTTTAACGTGTGTTCTGACGCATATTAAAAAAACAAATTATGTTATGCCCCAATGTAATATGGCTTGTATTAATTGAGACAGGTTCATAATAATGAAAAATTCCATGGATTTACAAAAACATCAGGTAACATTTCGAGTTTCGATTGCTGAAAAATTCAAAAAGCTCTGGAAATATTACATCTGGCAGAGTTTTTTGGCAGCCCTTGCCCTGTTTATTATTGTCCTTGTTCTCAATAAAGACAAAATGGTCGTAATCAGTTCAATGGGAGCAACTGCTTTTATTGTCTTCGCAATGCCAAATGCTGTCTCGGCGCATTCGAGAAACGTTATAGGCGGCCATTTGGTGTGTTTAATACTGGGAATGATATTCTTCTTCGTTGAAATCCCGTATTTTTTCAAGTTTCCCCTTGTAGTGGGAATTGCTATCTTTATTATGGCGGCTTTGGATGTCGAGCACCCCCCGGCGGTTGGTACAGCTTTGGCCGTTTTGATAAATGAAGTCTCTACTGATGTCTTGTTCATCATAATTGCAGCCGCGGTAATACTATCACTCTGCCATTATTATTTGAGACATCACTTAAAAGATTTGGTGTAGGCCCTAAGCATAACAATTGAGCTTCGGGGCTGTAAGGCCATTATCTATAGGGATTCTTGTTATATTCATCCGGTGTGTATAGACAACTGATTTACCGAAGTCTTTGACACGGGGATTGGTGGTCGTTTCCCAAACGAATTTAGTTGTGTTTGGTGTTCTGGTGGCATACTTGATGTTATCGGACTTATCGTTTGATCTGCTTGTGTAGCGCAGTTTATCAATACTTTTGCTTAGAGGAATAGTTCTAATAACTTTACATGATATTCTTTTGATCATTTTGCCACCCCCTTAATAACAACGATTTTATCAGATTCGCCCGGCAAAATCAAGAGAAATCTCACTGATACCAGCTATAGGATATTGTTTTTTATATTTTTGGTGATATAATTTGATATCAACTGACATTATAGGTCGTTATACAAATTTATAATAATTCCAAATGGTGTTTCTTTTAACATTTAGTCTGTTACAAAAGGGATATTCAAATGCAGATTATAGCTCTATGTCCGGCTTGTGGGACTACTTGGCAGCTTGAAAGTAGTGCTGCTGACAGAAGGATAAAATGCCGAAAATGTGGCAGACGATTCAAGGTGCCGAAGTTTGAGGACCTGCCAAAAGCAACTAAAATGATAAAACAGGCAAAAGGTACCATTTACGTAGATGAAACCGGTAAAACATACGGATAAATAGGAGTTGCACTGAAGGGCCTCTAAACTCTTTTCTTCAATGTATTCATTGTACGCTTGAAAACGATTACTGATTACCTCTTCGCAGTTATAATACTATCTCTCTGAATTTTCAGCATAGCTGAGAATAGAATTTCCGAAAAACCATACTATGCCGGCCATAAATGTAATATTTATCAATTTTCTCATCTGGTTGGGACATAACGGCGAGAAATGAGCGGCTCGCTTCAGCGAGTACGCTCGATCCCATTGTTAGCTTTCAAAGTGTATGATTTATGTTGATGAACGATGTGCATCAAGCAATAGGGAGGCTCCGCACGCATTCTGCTATCAACAGGTAAGTCCGGGTTCTTTGACAGAGAACGCAGCTTATCCTGGTTGTAGTGAGATTCTAGATATTGCTCTAACACTTCCACAACTGCTGCCGATTCACGAGGAGTCAACATGCGTGCTCCTATATCATTTGGTGATTCACCTCCAACATATATTCTGGGGGCAATATTGTTTTCGCAATCCGAGTCTACGAAACAAAATGTTAGCATCTTATATGGCATTCTGCCAGACGTGCCAAAGCCGAACGAGCCTTGATCGCTGATAGTTAGGTTGATTACTCCGTTACAATCACTGCCTGAAGCGGCAATAAATATGGGTTCCGGTAATGGGACCAGTATCGCCTTAGGCTGTTGTACAAATGATGTTGTAGTGTCTATTGCGGTATCCTCGACACGGGAACTATGTGACTGGCAACCCCAGATCAAAGCAATTGAGCAAAAAAACAGATAAACACATTGCTTGTTCCTCATGATTTTTCTCCATAAAGCAAACAATCTAACGATAGGAGTGAGCGGACCGCGTCAGCGGCGTCTGCCTGAAGCCGGATGTTCGTAATTTACATTTTCGGTCTATGTGTAAAACGCCAGTGCCCATCCTCTCCACGCACTTGCTCACTATAAATACTGAGGTTTGTATCAACCTCCCACTCCTTAACGCATCTTTCATCACCAGTATCGTAGAAACTGACTATATAACTTCCATCACCCATCTTGGATATATGCATGCTGAGATTGCCGCTTTCATCCCTTATCTTCCACTCCACAGGCTTGCTATCTCCGGTGAGAACAGTGACGTTTTCAAATGAACCGTTTGGACGTTGCTTTTTCATGTAGGAGAAATCCACATAGGGCTTCCCTTCGGCGTTTTTTGCCTTTCCCAAAGCACTTGCTTCGTAGTTGTT